>CAMZDZ010000067.1 GCA_947305535.1 uncultured Fibrobacter sp. | reverse complement strand
TCTGGGCGGGCAGGCGCAGCGTCTTCACGCCGGCCTGGAGAGCGGCCAAAGCCATCTCGTTAAGCCCGCCAATCGCAAGGCATGCGCCCGTGAGGCTTACTTCGCCGGTAAACGCGATGTCCGGCGGCACCGGGATCTTGGTAAACGCAGAGAGCAGGCAGAGCGTGAGGGCAATACCCGCAGAGGGGCCGTCCTTCGGCACGGCGCCTTCCGGCACGTGGATATGGATGTCCGTCTTCTTCACGATCGCCGGGTCGATTCCAAAACGGTGCAGGCGTTCGCGCACCAGGCTTACCGCAATCTGTGCGGATTCCTTCATCACGTCGCCGAGCTTGCCCGTCATGATAATCTGGCCCTTGCCGCTCAAGAGCATGCACTCGATGGGCAGAATCTCGCCGCCCACGCTCGTCCAGGCAAGGCCCGTCACCACGCCCGGACGGCCGGGTGCGGGGAGCTGGTTGTCGAGGAACCTGGGGGCCCCCAGGTATTCCTGCAGCTGCTTTTCACCGATTTCGGGCTTGAACTTCTTGCCCATCACGATTTCCTTGGCACGGTGGCGCACCACGCTTTCGAGGGTGCGTTCCAGTTCGCGCACGCCCGCCTCGCGGGTCCAGCCGCGCATCACCGCGGTTACGGTATCTTCGTCGAAAGACACCTGCTCGTCAAGCTTTACGCCCGTGCGCTCGCAGATGCGCGGCAACAGGTACTTGCTCGCAATCTGCAACTTTTCGTGCGGATAGTAGCCGGGCAGGCGCACAATCTCGAGCCTGTCGCGCAGCGCCTCGGGAATTTCGCTCTCGCTGTTCGCCGTCGCGATAAACAGCACGCGGGAAAGGTCGAGTCCCACTTCCATGAAGTGGTCGGTAAAGTCGTGGTTCTGTTCCGGGTCCAGCACCTCGAGCATCGCGCTCGCGGGGTCGCCGCGGAAGTCGCTCGCCATCTTGTCGATTTCGTCGAGCAATATGATCGGGTTCATGCACTTGGCACGGCGCAGCGCATGGATGAAGCGGCCCGGCATCGCGCCGATATAGGTACGGCGATGTCCGCGGATTTCGGCTTCGTCTCGCACGCCGCCGAGCGTGATGCGCACGAAGTTACGCTGCATGGCGTTCGCGATGGATTCCACGAGCGTCGTCTTGCCCACGCCCGGAGGGCCGACGAGGCACAGTATCGGGGAACGGCGCTCGGTACCGGTGAGCTTGAGCACCGCGACGTATTCCATGATGCGTTCCTTCACCTTGTCGAGCCCGAAATGCTTGGAGTCGAGCTCGCTCTTCACCTTCTTCATGTTGAGGACGGTGTCGGTGTACACGCCGTAAGGCAGGTTCAGGAACCAGTCGACGTAATTGCGGCTCACGGCGTATTCCGGCGAAGTCGGCTGCATGAGCTTCATGCGGCTGATTTCGTCCTCGAGCTTTTCGAGAATCACCGGGGTAAAGCTCTTCGCCTTGATTTTTTTCAGCAACTGGTCGGGTTCCGAGGCCCCCGCGCTGTCGCCGTCCAGTTCATCCTGCAGCTGGCGGATCTGTTCGCTGATGAACCATTCCTTCTGCTGCTGCGCCATCTTCTGGCGCACGTTCTGCTGCACGCGCACCAGGACGTTCTCGTTCTCGTCCATCACCTGCATGAGCGCAAGGATATTGTTGGCCAGCTCGTCGATGGAGCCGCATTCCAGAAGGTTCTGGCGTTCGCTCAGGGAAATCTGGAGGAAGGGAATGATGCCGTAGAGCGTGTTGATCTGGCTATCCATGGAAAACAGCGCATCCATCATGCCGTCGGCAATATTGTGCTTGAGCGAATAGGCCTTGAACTGGGTCAGGACTTCCGTAAAGCGGCTGCTCTTGTCGGTAAGCTTTATCGAGTTCTTGCGCTCGCTCACCGTCACCTGCATATAACCGTCCGCCATGTTTATGGAACGCAGGTCGACAATCTGCACGCCCTCCAAGACCGCCTTCACGCAACCATTGGGGAAAGGGGTCACGCTGTCGATACGGGCGGCGACGCCCACGCTGTACAGGTCCAGCATCGGATTGTCGAGGACTTCCTGCTCGAGGTTCTTCTGGGAAACAAGGATTATTTCGGAACCCGTAGATTCGGCCTGGTCAAGCGCACGCAGCGAAATTTCGCGACCAATGAGTATTCGGCGGGTCGTCATCGGGAAAACGACGGCATCGCGAAGGGGGAGCAAAGGATATGTCTTGGAAAAATCGAAACTCAAAAGTTCTTCTCCCATTTCAGTAAATCTCTAATCGTCCATAAAATAAAAAAGGTGGCGCGACAAGAGCCGCGTTCCCTTTCCAAAACAGGCCCTTGCGAACCCCAAAGGGGCTAGGCTACGCTCTTGCCCACTTTTTTTGCCGGAGCCTTTTTCGTGGCGACCGTGATGGTGTTGAGGCCCTTGCGGATCATTTCGGCGGTGAGCACGAGCTTCTTGGTCCCGGAGCCGGGCAGTTCGAACATCGCCTGCTGCAGCGCCTTCTCCATCACGGAACGGAGCCCGCGCGCGCCCGTCTTGCGGGCCATGGTCTCGCGGACGATTTCCTTGAGGGCGTCCGGGCTGAATTCCAGCTCGATGCCGTCCATGGCGAACAAACTCTTGAACTGCTTCACGAGCGCGTTCTTCGGCTGCGTCAGGATATTAAGCATCGCGTCTTCGTCGAGTTCCTCGAGGGCGACGGCGATCGGCAGGCGGCCCACGATTTCGGGGATGAGGCCGAACTGGATCAGGTCATCGGGTTCAAGCTGCTTGAAGAGTTCCGTGAGGGTGTTGTCCTCGGAGGAACGGATGTCGGCGCCGAAACCCATGCCGCCCTTGTTCACGCGGTGCGCGATAATCTTGTCGAGCGTCTCGAAGGCGCCGCCGCAGATGAAGAGGATATTGCGCGTGTTGATCTGCACGAGGGCCTGTTCCGGGTGCTTGCGTCCGCCCTTGGGCGGGACCGCGGCCACGGTGCCCTCGAGAATCTTGAGGAGGCCCTGCTGCACGCCTTCGCCGCTCACGTCGCGCGTGATGGAAGGGTTGGCGGTCTTCCTCGCGATCTTGTCGATTTCGTCGATGAAGATGATGCCGCTCTCGGCGCGGGCGACATCGTAGTCGGCGGCCTGGAGCAAGCGCACGAGAATGTTTTCCACGTCCTCGCCCACGTAGCCCGCCTCGGTCAGCACCGTGGCGTCGGCAATGGTGAAGGGCACGTCGAGGAACCTGGCGAGCGTCTGGGCCAGAAGCGTCTTGCCCGAGCCGGTCGGCCCCACGAGCAGCAAGTTGGACTTGTCGACCTCGACATCGCCCGACGTGGCATGCGTCTGCTTGTAGCGCAGGCGCTTGTAATGGTTGTACACCGCCACGGAAAGCGCCTTCTTGGCCTGTTCCTGTCCGATGACGAAATCGTCGAGGTGGGCCTTGATCTCGGTCGGGAGCGGGAGCGGCTTGTCCTGGACAGGAGGCTTCTCTCCCTGCTTGCCACGCGCGAGGTCTTCCTCGAGAATACGGTAGCACATCGTCACGCATTCGTTGCAAATGTGCACGCCTGCGCCCGTAATCATTTTCTCGACCTGCTCTGCAGGCTTGCCGCAGAAGCTACATGTCACTCGAGGATGGTTCTTCCCGTTACGATACATTAGATTCCTTCTTTACGCGGAACGAAAACTTCGTCAATGACACCGAAATCCATGGCCTCTTCGGGGCCCATGTAGAAATCGCGGTCCGTCTTGGTGCGCACCTCGTCGACGCTCCTGCCCGTATGCTTCGCGACGATCTCGGTCAGGGTATCCTTCGTACGCACGATTTCCTTCGCCGTGATCTGGATGTCGCTGGACTGGCCGGTAGCGGCGCCGGACGGCTGGTGCAGCATGATGCGGGAATGCGGGAGCGCGTAGCGCTTGCCCTTGGTCCCGGCAGCGAGGAGCACGGCCGCCATCGAGGCGCAACTGCCGATGCAGATGGTCGCGATGTTCGGACGCACGTGCTGCATGGTGTCATAGATGGCAAGCCCCGCCGACACGTAACCACCCGGGCTGTTGATGTACAGCGTGATGTCCTTTTCCGGGTTTTCGTATTCCAGGAAAATCAGCTGTGCCATGACGTTGTTGGCGACCTCATCGTTAATGGGGGTGCCCAAGAAGATGATGCGCTCCTTCAACAGGCGCGAATAGATGTCGTAGGCGCGCTCACCACGCCCGGTGGTCTCAATGACGGTAGGGATGATCATCGAAGCTCCTTACTTGGATTCCTTGGATTCTTCGGCAGCCGGACGGATGCCGACGAGGAAGTCGGCGGCCATCTGGAAGCGCAGCTCGTCGCGGAGCTGGTTGATGCGGCCGGACTGGCGGAAGTGGCCCTTCAGGGTCTCGAAGTCGACATGGTAGGCGTTCGCCATTTCCTTGAGGCGGGCGTCGACGGCGGCCTGGTTCGGGCGAATCTTTTCCTTCGTGGCGACGAACTCGAGGATGCGGTGCTTCTTGATCTCGCGGAGGGCTTCCGGAGAGAGCTGCTTGATCTGCTCCTCGGTCGGTTCCACGCGGTCCTTCTCGTCCTGCACGTTGCGGTTGATGGTCCAGCGGATGAGGTCGACGATGCGGCACTGCGGGACTTCGAACGGGTTGCTTTCGATAAGCTTGTCGATAGCCTCGTTGATGGCCTTCGTCTTGGCGGCGTCCTTCTTCTGGGCGGCAAGGCCTTCGGCAAGGTTGTTCTTCAGGTCGGCTTCGTCCTTCACGCCGATCTGCTTGCAGAATTCCTCGTCCATCTTGGGCGGGACGATTTCGCGGATGTCGGTGATTTCGACCTTGAACTGGGCGGTCTTGCCGCGGTAGCGTTCGTCCTTGTGGTCATCGGGGTACTTGAAGTTGATTTCCTTCGATTCGCCGGCCTTGGAGCCTTCGAGGCCCTGGTCGAATCCCGGAGAGGCGGATTCGCCGAGGAGGCTGCGGAATTCCTTGTTTTCCGGCAGTTCCTGCTTTTCGCCGTCGATGACGACTTCGACATAGTTGCCGACGACCACGTCACCCTTCTTGGCTTCGCGGTCGACATGCTCGTCCTTGCTCCACATCTGGATGAGGCGGTCGTATTCGGCCTTCACTTCTTCCTCGTGCACGGCGACGTCGGGGACCGTGATGCCGAGGTCGGCATAGCCCTTGATGTCGATTTCCGGGTCGACTTCGATTTCGACCTTGATCTGGATGTCGGCGACCTTGTCGTCCTTGAAGTCGACGCCCTTCATCGGGCCGGCGGGGATGATGTTCGCCTTCTTGAGTTCTTCCTGGATGAGCTTGTTGATGACTTCGTCCACCACCTCGTGACGGATGGATTCACCGAACTGCTTCAGAATCATGCTCTTCGGCACCTGGCCCTGGCGGAAGCCCTTCAAGGCGACCTGCTTCTTGTACTGCGAGAGCTTCTTTTCGAAAGGCGCCTTCAGATCGTCCTGAGGGATGGAAATTTCAAGGGTGCGCACGGTGGCACTGGTTTCTTTGATTTCAACGGACATATAGACTCCGGTAGACTGTTAAAAAAAAGGTAAAACATGCGAGAGGAGGGAGTCGAACCCTCACACCGAAGTGCCAGATCCTAAGTCTGGTGCGTCTGCCAATTCCGCCACTCTCGCGAATCCGCCCCAAAAATAGAAAATACCAAAACATTTGCCAAGAAAACATCTATTTTATCCCCGTTGCAAGTATTTAAAAACATAAAGATCGGCGTTTTCATTTCCCTGGTGAACATTCTCATCCAGGGCGTGTCCGTGTTGGTGCAGAACCTCATCGCGAGGAACCTCGGGGCCGTGAATTTCGGCCATTTCGGGGTGCTCCAGACGGACTACACCGTATTCTGCGCCATCGCGGACTTCGGCATGGCGACCCTCATCCTCGCCTACTTCGGGAAGCGCGCCACCGAGGGAAGGCTGTTCACCAACGTGCTGCAGCTGCGCCTCGCGATGACGGCGGTCACGGCGGCCGCCATGGTCATATTCGCGTTCACGGTGCGGCGCGACCATCCGGCCTTCGCCGGCGAGCTCGTGCTCGCGCTAGGGCTATTGTTCCAGCACGCCTTCTTCGACTGGTATTTCATCTGCGGGAACTTCTGGAAAAAGCTGCTCATCTCGAAGGTCCTGCACACGGTATCGTACACGACCATCATGGGGATCGCCCTTTACGTGTTCCGGGTCGATTCCATCCCGGCAATAGCCCTGGCGATGGTCGTCGCCGCACTGCCCGCGTTCGGGTTCGGCGTCCGCCAGGCCTTCACGTCGAAGGTGCTGCGCATCGGGAACCACACCCTGAAGTTCTTCAGGCTCATGTTCAAGTCCGCGGCCCCCTACGCCGTCGCGAGCATCGCGAGTTTCGCCTACCTGCCCGTGGGACTCTACACCGTGGCCCACTATGCGCCCGAATCGTTCCTCGCCTCGTACAACTTCGCGCACAAGCTCGTCATACTCGCCTCCGGGCTCATGGTGCATTTCATCTCGTCGAGCCTCATCACGCTGCACCAGACCGACAGCCACAAGCTCTCTATCCGCGACCAGGCCGTGTTCACGCTGTTCATCGTCGCCGTCTCCTCCCCCTTCTGGCTGTTCCCCGAATGGGCGCTCCGCATCATCTTCTTCGCGGCTCCCTGGACCGACAACCTGCTCAACGCGTCGAGCTTCTGCCTGCGCATCCTCTCGGCGTCGCTCGTGCTGCAGGCCATGCGCATGGGCATGATATCGACCTTGCTCAAGGAAAAGCGCACCTGGCTCTACGGAGCGTTCATCAGTGCGTGCGGAGTGGCAAACATCGCAGCGTGCATCTACGCCGCGAACGCGCTCAACGAGGCCTGCATCCCGCTGTTCGCGCTAAGCGGAGACCTGCTGCTGACCCTCGTCCTCGCAGCTTACTTTATCAAGAATCGGCGTTTCTCTCTCTAGGGCGGGCGCAAGGGTAATCCTGCGGACCTTGCCCATGCTCACCGTCGTGATGCAGAAAACGAACACACCCCAGGCCCAGTAAATGCCCTGCTTGTACCCCGGCGTGAAGAACCACCAGCCGATGATGTAGATGAGCATGGCATAGAGCAGCAGCACCCGCGGGGTAAAGCCCTTGCGGCACAGCCGCAAGTGCATCAGCGTAAGCACCAGCCCCACGATGAACGGGAAGAGGAATATGCCCGGAGCGTACAGGTCCTTGTACACCTCCCACAGGTAGCTCGCCGTGTTCAGGCCGTGCACCTTCTCGATGCGTTCGTTGAAGAGCCCGTCCCAGCCCATGCTGTAACGGAAGCTGCCGGGCACCTGGAAGAACTCGAACATGCCGAAGAAGAAGTCGATGCCGTAGGTGTGCGGATGGTACTCCCTGTCCGGCGGCGGGTTGATGGCGTAGTCAAAGTTCCAGAAGTTGTTCGAGACGTACTTGTACGGCAGGTCGATCATCGCCTTGAAGGCCATGCCCTTCACCGAGCTGCCCTCGTACTGGTCGCGCAGCGAACTGATGGCGATAAAGCCCGCGGCCGCAAAGGCCATGAACACCATAATCCAGGACGCCGAAATCCGCTTGCGCAGGTAGTTGAACATGATGATAAGCGCGCCCATGCTGAAGAAGAGCGTACCGCGGTTCGGGTAGGCGAGCAGGTTGATGCCCATGGTCAGCAGCACCATGAACCGGGCAAGCCAGCGGACGCCCTTCAGGGGGTTGAACTTGCGGAAAGACGCGGCGCCGAACAGCAGCACGCACAGCGGTCCGCTACTGAACAGCACGGAATAGTAGCCGTAGTCCGTCTCCTTGCGCATCCATTGCGACATGTTGTCCGTGAGCAAGAGCAGATTGCCCGCCTTCTGGATGATGCCGTATACGCCCAGAAGGAAAAGGGCGAACGGGATGAACGAAAGCACGACATGCAGTTTCCAGTTGTAGTTTTCGGGCACCGAAGGCTCCGCGATGCGCACGGGCTCGCCACGCGACTTGGCCGTGAGCCTCGCCAGGTAGCTGCCCACGCAAAAGGCGATCATGGCGCCGATCCAGAAGAGCCACGTCTTGAGCTGGAAATCGGTCATCGCCTTGTTGTACTTGAAATAGGCGATGCCGAGCGTGATGCACTGCGAAAAGCAATACACCGTAGGAGGGGTGAAAAAGTCCTTCTTGAAAAACCACGCCTGCGCGATGCAGACGAGGACGACCAGGAACAGCGCGGCGCTTACCGGATAATCCAACAGGAGCGAAAGCATGGCCTACGCCTTCTTGGACTTCCTTCTGAAAATCCTTGTAATGGAGGCCCAGTCTTCGGCAACCCGCGACCCGCGGGCGGTCTCGGCCTTCATGTATTCGATGAAATTGCACAGGAGCGTCACGAGGAGCGACGACACCATGACCGTGAATATGAGCGCGACACCGCGAAGCGGGGACACCTTCTTGTCGTTTTCCCAAGGCGGTTCAAGAATGTGCAGGTTCGTGAGCATCTTGGCCTCCTCGAGGCGCATCTGCTCGCTCTGCTGGCGCAGCAGCTTGTACAGCGTCTCCTGCACCTTGAGCTCGGACTCGCGGCGCAAGTACTCCACGGCCAAAGCCGGGGACTTCTTGAGCGAGAGCACGCCCACGTCGCCGCGCTTGCCTTCGAGCGTGCTGTTGAGGGCGTTGGACACGCCGCGGTAGCGCTTGCTCAGTTCGTCGTAGCGCTTGCTGTCCGCACCGCGGTTCATCTTCTCGTACGACATTTCCATGGCGACTTCTTCGCGCTTGGCCTGGAGTTCGCCCATGTACTTGATGGTCGCCTCGAGCTGCACTTCCGGGTCGTAGAAATTGTTTTCCACCTGGAACTGCGCAAAGGAGACGAGCAGGGAATCCATGACCCTCTCGCAGGAATCGAGCCTGCTCTGGAAATAGATCCTGGACTGGCGCGCCTGCGACGTCTTGAAGGCGTTGAACGCGGAGTCCGCCTTGGCAAGCATGAAGCGCAACATCTCGGCCGCAAGCTTGTAGTCCTCGTCCTCGATGGAGACGGCGAACAGGTCTTCCTTGTTCTTCTCGAAGCCGAAATTCCTGCGGAACTCCTTGAGCAGGTCGGCATGGAACTTGCCCTTGAACTTGTAGTGTTCCTTCAGGTGATACTTCTCGATGACCTGGTTGTGCAGTTCCCAGGAATTGAAGATTGTCCAGACGGCGCCGATGTCGTCGTTATTGTCCGAAAGGCCGAGAAGCGAACCCACGCCCGACATGCCCAGCATGCTGGAGAATCCGCTCAAAACGTTGGGAGAGCTGGCAGGCGGCGGAGTGATGATCGCCGTGACCCTGTAGGTTGGGTTGATGACCCACATGACAAGCACGAACACGACAATCGTCGGCAAAAGTACAAAGAACAGGCACAACTTGAAGTGCTTCAAGTCGTTGTTCAAAATTCTCAGGAGGACTTCGGTCAATCCAACAGGTTCCTGCTTTTCCATAAGCCTACTTGTAGTTAACGTAAATGATGAAGGCCGACGACACGACCGTCAGGAGCGACGCGATGAACAGCGTGAAGTCCTTGAACGACTCATAGTGGCTCTTCGGAATTTCGATATAGTCGCCCGGGAGAATGGGATCCTCGGCGACCTTCACGGTAATCGACTTGGGCTCGTTGCCGCGCCACACGCGGACCTGGCCCCACGAACCTGTAACGGTGTTCACCCCGGCCGCGGCGATATAGTCGAGCGCGTGCCAGGACGGATTGTAGTCGAACTGGCCCATCCTCGAGATGGCCCCGCCCACGTAGACGAACCGCTGGTTCAGATGGAATTCCACTTCCGCGTTCTTCGCGGGGAACACCTTGCCCATGTCCGAAAGCGGCACCCAGCGCGGCTCCGCATCGGGATCCTTGATGCAGATGGCCTTGTACCCGTAGTTCTGCGTGCGCTCGACGCCGGAGAGGTTGTAGTATTCCTGCAGGGAGCGGCCTTCCTTGTAGGGGACCGTGGTGCGTATGTGCGGGAAGATGAGCGTGACGACCTCGCTCACGTCGTTGAACGGCACGAAAATCCTGTCGCCCTGTTCCAGCATCGGGTCGGCGTTGAAGTCACCCTCGACCGAAAGCTTGTGGTAGTCCACGTGGATGGTGTCCTTGCCGCGCAAGACGAGGATGTCCTCGGTATTCGCATTGGTCAGGGTGCCGCCTACCTGGCGGATAAAGTAGCTGAGCCTGGTCTGCGCTTCCACGGTATGCTGGCCAATCTGGTTGACCGCGCCCATGATGGTGACGCGGAAACGCTTGAGGGAGGACAGCTGGACAAAGCAGTACTCGCGCTTGTAGCGCTTGCTGACAAGGTCGAGGATGAGCTGGCGGGCCTCCGCCATGGTCTTCCCGCCCACGACCACCGCGCCGCATTCCTCGATGGCCACGGAGCCGTCCGGATAAATCTGGACCGTGAGGTACTTGCTCTCGAGCATGATGTCGAGGAAGTCGCCGGGGCCAAGCACATACGAGGAATCCACCTGGACCTCGGAATAGGCGGGCTGGAGGACGGTAGCGCTACGAGAAGACAAACCCTGCTCGCCCGAAAGCATGCTGGCGCCACTGCCGAACAGCGAGGACTGGGCGAAAGCAAATCCGCAGACGAACAATACAATAGCCAAAAAATGCGGCATAGGAAATTCCGTAAAAACGATATATGGTCTTATAATTATACAAAAAAACTTATCGTCGTAATTCCAATAAAATCAAAGTTTTACCTATTACGGGCGACATGTGACGGCATGCACGAAAAAAAGACCCGGCTTTTACAGCCGGGCCCCGTTAAAAACCTGCAAAAGGTTATTCGGCGGACTTGCTTTCGCCTTCGACCATGCTCACGGCATCGGACTTGGCAGGTTCGGCAGCCTTCTTGGACTTGGCGACGATTTCGTCTTCGACGAGACCGATCAAGGCCATTTCGGCGGCGTCACCGGCGCGGTTCGGGCCGAGCTTGAGCACGCGGGTATACCCACCGTTACGGTTGGCATAGCGCGGGCCGATCGTGTTGAACAAATCCTGGAGAACCTTCGGGCTCGTGACGAAGCGGGCAGCTTCGCGGCGGGCAGAAAGGTCACCCTTCTTTGCATAGGTAATCAGGCGATCCACGACGCCACGGGCCAGCTTGGCCTTGTGGAGGGTGGTACGCACGTAGCGCTTGTTCTGGTCCGCTTCCATGCCCTTCTCGATGATGGAGGTGGCAAGGGCGCGGAGGATGGCACGCTTGTGTTCGGCATTAACGCCAAGTTTCTTGTTTTTTACACCGTGTCTCATTGTTAATCCTTCAAGTATTCATCGACGTCCATGCCAAAGCTGAGGCCCATCGACGTCAACACCTCGTTAAGTTCGACCAAGGACTTCCTACCGAAGTTCTTGTATTTGAGCATATCGTTTTCCTTGTTGCGCACAAGTTCGCCAATAGTATGGATGTTTGCCATACGGAGGCAGTTGCTGGAGCGAACGGAGAGTTCCAGATCGTCCACGCGCATGCGAAGGAGGTTGGCGATACGCTGACGTTCTTCATCCATTTCGAGTTCTTCGGGAGATTCGAGATCGCCTTCGAAGTTGATGAAGATTTCCAAGTGATCCACAAGAAGCTTTGCAGCGTATGCAAGAGCGTCTTCCGGGTCAATGGAACCGTCTGTTGTAATTTCAAGTTCCAGACGGTTGTAGTCCGTCTTCTGACCAACGCGGGTATCGCTGATGTGCATTGCGACTTTCTGAACCGGGTTGAAGTTCGCGTCCATGGCGATAACGCCAATCGGAGCGTCCTTGTCCTTGAGTTCGTCGGCAACAACATAACCACGACCGCAGGAGATCTTCACGTCCATCGACAAAGAAGCGTTGCCGTTCAATGTCGCAATGTGAACATCCGGAGTCAGGATAGTGACATTAGGATTGTCCATAAAGTCCCTAGCCGTGACTTCGCCATCACCGGACATGTCCAGGTGAAGGGTTTCATCATGATCCGACAGGAGCTTTACACGGATGCTCTTGAGGTTGAGGATAATGTCAGTGACATCTTCCTTCACACCCGGGATCGTCGAAAATTCCTTGTCAACGCCTTCGATTTTCACGGAGACAATAGCCGCACCCTGCAGAGAGGAGAGGAGCACGCGACGGAGAGCGTTGCCGAGGGTGATACCCCAGCCACGTTCCAAGGCTTCTACGACAAACTTGGCGTAGCGGCCGTCTTCGCCGGTTTCCACTTTCTGGAAGCTGCGCGGCATCTGAAGTGATTTCCACATCATTGGCGATACCTCTTTGGATATTAGATTCTTCTCTTCTTTTTAGGACGGCAACCATTGTGCGGAATGCCCGTCACGTCGCGAATAGACAGAACTTCGAGGCCCGCATTCTTGAGAGCGCGGACAGCCGATTCACGGCCACCACCGGCACCCTTGACGCGGACATCCACTTTACGCATGCCAAGATCGAACGCCTTGTGGGCGGCAGTTTCGGCAGCGAGCTGGGCTGCAAACGGAGTGCTCTTGCGAGAGCCCTTGAAACCGGAGTTACCCGGAGAGCCCCAAGCGACCACGTTACCGCGAGCGTCGGTAATGGAAACGATTGTGTTGTTGAAGGTAGCGTTGACGCAGGCAATGCCCTGGATGTCGATACGCTTCTTGCCCTTCTTGGTCTTAACTTCTTCAGCAGCAGCGGCGACCGGAGCTTCGGCAGCGGCGGCAGCAGTTTCTTTGATTTCTTCTTCAGCCACGAGGAATCTCCTTACTTCTTCTTGTTAGCCACAGTTTTCTTCGGGCCCTTACGAGTGCGGGCATTGGTACGGGAACGCTGACCGCGGACCGGGAGGC
>CAMZDZ010000066.1 GCA_947305535.1 uncultured Fibrobacter sp. | reverse complement strand
GTCCCGCCGCGAGTGTTCGCCGACAATTCGACACAACACGAAACGAACTGCTTTGCGCTAGTGGAGTAGGGGCTAGATCTTAATCACTCAAACGCTTCTGCCCACTTGGGGACGACTTCGGTGGCCTTCCCTTCAATCACGACATCGGTGTAGGGGTCGTTTTCAGGAACTTCGAGATTCAGGCACGTGACTTTTGCTCCGCAGCTCTTGGCGAAGCTCTTGAAGCCTGCCGCCGGGTAGACGACGCTGCTTGTCCCGATGTAGGCGAACTCGTCGCAGTTCCGCAGGGCATCCTGGATTTCTTCCATGTAGAGCGGGACTTCCCCGAAGAATACGATGTCGGGGCGCACGGGGCTTCCGCAGATGGGGCAGCGCGTGTCCATGGTCTCTTCGCCCCGGAATTCGAATTCGTGGCCGGCATGCGTGCAGCGTAGCTTCATCAGGTCGCCGTGCATGTGCAAGACGTTCTTGCTGCCGCCGCGTTCGTGGAGGTCGTCGACGTTCTGGGTGATCAGCAGGAACTTGTCGCCCAGGCGTTCTTCCAGTTTGGCGAGGGCGATGTGCGCCGCGTTCGGCTGGTGCTCGGGCAGGCCCTTGCGCAAGAAGTTGTAGAAGTCCTTGACCCGCTTGGGGTCGCGGCGGAGCGCGTCCGGGGTGCAGACGTCTTCGATGTTTTCGTGTTCCCACATGCCGTCGTTGCCGCGGAATGTGCGGAGCCCGGATTCGGCGCTGATTCCGGCACCGGTGAGTACGACCAATCTTTTTCTCATTTTCCCTCCTTGGCGATGGATGCGAAGAATAAAGTCTCGGCAAGTATTCCGTGCTCGAAATCGGGCAGGTAAAGGCTTTCGTTTTCCCCGTGGGCGTTGCATTCCGGGTCTTCGAGGCCGGTGAGCAAAATGGGAATGTCGCCGAACGTGTTGCGGAAAAGTTCTGCGCCCGGGATGCTCGCTCCGCAGCCGATGAACTTCGTGGGCGTTCCGTAGGCGTCTCCCATGGCCTCGCTCATCTTCTTGAAGAACGGGTGCTCGGTGTCGGTGACGAAGGGGTTCGCGCCGTCTTCGCGATCGACCTGGAATTCCATGCCGTTCGGGACGCGTTCCTTCAAAAAGTTAATGAGCATGTCGGTGCATTCTTCGGCATCCATGCCCGGCGCGAGGCGTATGCCTATGCGTGCGTAGGCGCTGTCTTGCAGCACGTTGCCCGCGTTCTTGCGGGATCCGACTTCCATCGCTGTGACGACAATACTCGGTTTGCGCCAGAGCGAAATCAGCAATTCGTTTTCGGGAACATTCAGTACAACATTTTCTAGAACGCCGCCGTCGTTGCGGAATATCGCTTCGGTCATGCCGAGGCTCTTGTACGATTCCAGTTCCTCGGCGGTCGGCTTGACAAGTTTGTCCTCAAAATGCGGGATGAGAATATTGCCGTTTGCGTCCGTAAGGCTCGAGATCATCTTGCAGAGTGCTTGGCCCGGATCCGGGATGGGGCCGGACCATGAACCGGAATGCAGCGGGGCCTTCGTGGCGCGCAGCGTGACCGAGATGGCGCTCATGCCGCGGAGCGTCGTGGTGATGGAGGGGACTCCCTTCGCGAAGTTGCCGAGGTCGGCGACGATGACGGCGTCGCATTTCAGGAGTTCGGCGTTTTCCTTGAGAATTTTGGCAAAACCGGCACTGCCGGATTCTTCTTCGCCCTCGATGATGAACTTGAGGTTCGGTCCTTTGTTGCCGAGCAGGTTGCGGACTTGTTCCGTGGCGGCAAAGTGCGTGATGATTCCTGCCTTGTCGTCGGCGGTGCCGCGCCCGTAGATGCGGTCTCCCTTTACAGTGGCTTCGAAGGGGGGCGTGTCCCAGAGCTCGGTGCGCATGGGAGGCTGCACGTCGTGGTGCGCGTAAAGCAGCACAGTCGGCTGGTCCGGCGATGTCAAACTTTCGGCGTAGACGGTGGCGCGTCCGCTGGGCGGACGCAAAAATTGGATGTTCTGGAAGCCGGCCTTCTCGAAGAGGCCCTTGACCGCATTTGCGGAGTCCTCGACGAATTTCTGGTCGAAATTGTCGAAACTGATGGACGGAATGCTGACCAGGGCCTTCAGCAGGTCCAGGTAGCGCGGAATAGATTGGTTTATATTTCTTTCCAGTTCGTTTTTCATGGTCTTGTCGCTCTTTTTTATCTAATTTACTTATTATGGCTTTTGATTGCATTAACCACGAATATTATTTACGGTCTGGCGACAAGATGCTGGCCCTGATTCGCAGGATTTTCCACAAATATCCCGAATTCAGGCACGACTCGTTCAAGCATGTCGCCCGGCTCGCTCCGTTCATCCCGTTTTTGGGCGGGAGACCGTCCAAGAGCAAGGTGCTCAAGAAGGTCGTGACTTTTGCGGACCATAGCAATTCCATTTACATGAGCGCCCCGATCATACTCGCCGCCGGGGCGAACAAGACGGCGCTGCGCATCAAGGACTATGCGAACGTCGGGTTCGGCGGCATTACCGTGGGCACGGCGACGCGTAACTTCCGCGAGGGCAACACGCACCGTCCGCGAATCGGCTTTCTGGAAAACGACCGCGCCATTTACAACAGCATGGGCCTGAACAACGAGGGCGTCGACGTTATCGCCAAGCGTGTCGATTCCCAGCTTGTGGCGGCGCACAAGGTCGGGCTCAGCGTGGGGATTTCCGTTGCGGAAACGCCGGGCATCACCGACGAGCAGGAAAAGCTCAAGGACATCCTCGAAAGTTTTGCCATTGCCTACAAGGCGGGCGATTACATAGAAATTAACGTCAGCTGTCCTAATACCGGCGAGAACCGCGTGGACCTGGACATGAGTTTCTCCGAGAAGCTGTTCGGCGAGATCATGAATTTCAGGAACGGCCAGGGGCTGCGCAAGGCCGTGTACGCCAAGCTGAGCCCGGACATGTCGGAACGCCACCTGATGGCCATCATGGACATGCTCGTGCGTACCGGAGTGAACGGTGTCGTTATCGGCAACACCTACCCGACGGCAAAGATCAGCGAGCTGGGAACGCAGACGAAGCGCGAGGACTTGCACCCGTTGCGCGCCGATGGCGATTGCGGCGGGCTTTCGGGCCGCCCCCTGTACGAGAACATGGTCTGGAACGTGAAGTTTATCCGCGAGCATTATCCGCAGATGAGCGTGATTGCCTGCGGCGGTATCGACAGCGGCTACAAGATTTTCGACCTGCTCAAGATGGGCGTGGATGCCGTGCAGTGCTATTCCGTGGTCGCTTTCCGTTGGATGGCCGCGCATGCCATGCGACTTGAACTTGCAGATGCCCTGCTTTCCGAGGGCTACTGCTCCATTGCCGAATTTGACGACCGCAATCCGAAAAAATGAGACTCGTTAGAAAAATAGTTGTCGTGCTCATGTTGCTGGCCTGTTCGGGCTTCGCTTCGTTTTTCCTCGATAATCCCGAGGAGAAAAAGGCCCCCGCTCCCGAGCTCCCGACATGGCGTTTCGGCGGGACGTTCTCCCCGGCGTTCTACCTGAATTCGTTCGGATTCGGTGCGTCGGTTGCCACCGAGTATAGGCTTCACAAGAACCATTCGCTGGACCTGTTCGTCGGCTCGATTTTTACGCAGCCGCTTTACGAGGCCGGAATTGACTGGAGATTCTTTTTCACGGGCGACCTGATGACCTCCCACAGCGACGACTTCGTCTTGCTGGGGGCTTCGCTTTTGGCCTTCGAAAGTTTTGACGAGTACTATTTCCCTCCGCGTGTTTCCGTGGGTTACGGCCGCGACATGCTCTTTTTCGACAAGGCGAGTTTCCTTTGCCGCCTCGCGTTCCGCTTGACCTATATCTTCGGGGAACCGATTCCGGAAAAGGATGCCGAACTGATAACGAGAAGCGCCAACTTTGTGGCGTACCTTGATTTTTCGATTTATTTCTTCTAGGTTTATTGCAAAATGAATAGCTTGTTCAAAATGTCCATTGCGGCATTGACCCTTTCGGGGGCGTGCGTTGCCGCTCCTTGGCTCGGTGTTACGTTTAAGAAGGCCCAGTACGACAACCATCTGGCTCTCGCCGTGATGGGCGTGCATCCGAATTCGGGATGCTTCTCTATAGGCCTTGCCGCGGGCGATACGATTATCGGCATCGGCGGGAAAAAACTCGAATCGGTCGCCCAACTGCAGGACCTGGTTTCCAAGGGCAAGGCCGGACAGAAGATGTCCGTCGAGTACATCCACGAAGGCAAGCGCCTGACCAAGGATGCCAAGCTCACCGAAAGGCCCGACGACATCAGCAGCCTGACGGGTTCGGCTATCGGCAGCAAGATCGCCGAGTTCGGCAAGAACTTCTACCAGAACGGCGAGAAACGGCAGGCCAAGCCCAAGGCGACGTTGCTCGACTTCTGGGCTACGTGGTGCGGTCCGTGCCGCAAGACGCTGCCTGTGCTTGCGAGCGTGTACAACAAGTACGCTTCGAAAGGACTCGAGGTGATTGGTGTCGCCAATGAGTCGGTGAGCGTGCTGGACCAGTTCTACAAGACGCAGCATGCTTCGCCCTATCCGCTGTACCGTGACGCGGACCAGAGCCTGTGGCGCCGTTACGGGATTAGCGCCGTGCCTACGCTGATGCTGCTCGACGGCGACGGCTATATCAAGCGCGTCTGGAGCGGGGCTCCGAGCGAGGCAATGGTGGAAAAGCTTGTCCTCGAGATATTAAACGAGAAATAATGGCCCGGTCTGGGCACAAAAAAAGAGGCACGGGACTTGGGTCCAGTGCCTTTTAAAATGCGTGAACGTTATTCGTTGGAATTGACCTTGCCCAGAATCTCGTCGTACTTCTGCTTCGAGATGCGGGCGTAGCCGGTGACGATGCCGCTGAAGGTGTAGTAGGCGGAGTCGCCCTTGACGGCCATCTTGTATTCCATGTCGAGCGAGTTCTTGCCGCGGAGCGTGTCGTCGATGACGTTGGCGCTCAGGTCGCCGTTGACGTTGCGGATAATGTAGTCCATGCCGTTTTCGGTAAGGACTTCGAATACCATGTTGGCTTCGCCCTGCCAGTAGCCGATGAAATTGGGCTGCTCCTTGCTGCAGGCGAAGAACAGGACGGACAAAAGAAGAAGTGCGAGAATAAGGATTTTCTGTTTCATGCCCTTAAAATAGTTATTTTTCAATTCGAAAATGAAATATTTATACCTCCTGGCTCCGATTCTTGCTTTTTTTGCTGTTGTTACTGTATATTTTCTTATACAAACGAACCGGCGGCCTATTCCGCATTACGAACCCGAGGAATTTGTCTTTGACGCCGAGGAATATTTGCGCCAGCTCCAGAGGCAACACAAGCCTTTGGATTCAAGCGGTGTGCATCGCCTGCTGCTGAAGCGTACCCGTCAGAAGCCGGGCGTCTATCTCGAAAGCCTGGAACCGGCCCTGGATACAATCGGTCTCGAAATTGTCAACGTGTACCATTCGGTGATGGGGTTTGACTATGTCCCGGTCATCACCAGCGGAAACGACTGGCCCTACCATGCACGGAAGTCGAAGCATTACGAGAACAAGGCCATCGACTTTAGAATCAAGTACCTGCTGAACGAAGAAAAGAAGAGCATCGTCGATCTGGCGACTAAGAAACTCGAAGGCCGTGCCCGCGTCATCTGGGAAAAGGGCGCGGCGGAGCACCTGCACGTGGAGCTGTTGGAGTAGAGGCTCCAGGCTCGAGGCGCGAGGCCCGAGCGCTTATTTACAGCATCTGAAGCCGACGCTGGGGTACTGGTTCTGCGGGTAGAAGCTGAACTTGCTTTCGCCGCAGTGGCTTCCGTTGTTCGTGTTCCATGCACCGCCCGCGACAAGGTACTTGTCCGGATGCTGCTTGTGCGTGGTGGAAGTCCATTCCCAGAGGTTGCCGTTCATGTCGTACATGCCCCACCAGCTGCGGCACTGTTCCTTGCGTCCGCTGCGCTTGGCGGCGTTCGTGTTGGTGTTGCACTTGCTCGGCTTGTAGGCGTCGCCGTAGGAATAGCGAGTCTTGTCCTTGCCGCGGCAGGCTGCCTGCCATTCGTCCAGCGAGCAGAGGTGCTTGCCTTCCTTTTCGCACAGGGCTGCGGCTTCTTCGCGGCTGACCATGTCCTTCGGGTTCTCGTCGGGCACGTTCGGGTATTCGTAGGCGTCCACGCAGACGGTCTTGCCGCCGACGGGTACGGGGTAGGCGTTCTTGCCGCAGATGTTGTCCGAGGCCATGTCGTACTTGGCTTCTTCCCACTTGGTGCGGTTGCCGACGGAGTCTTCGGCCTGGAAGAACACGCTGCCGGTCTTGTTGTAGTCCACGGCCTTGCTCGCGTCGACCGGGTGCAGCGTGTCGCCGATGGAGAGGTAAGTCTTGCACTTGATTTCGTCGCACTTGACCTTCAGCTTGATGGGGTCGTAGTACCTACCGGCGGGCGGTACGATTTCCGCGTTCGGCGGGATCTGGTCGGCGGCGCGGATGCTGTCCTGGATGCGCTTCTTTTCGAGGGAATCCGCACGGGCCTTTTCGAGCGCGGCGAGGGAATCGGCGATACGGGCGAGGCTATCGGCGCGGGCCTTTTCAAGGGCGGCGAGGCTGTCCTGGATATGCTTGAGGCTGTCGCGCACGTGGCGCAGGCTGTCCTGGTTGATGTTCCCCTTGAGCGCGGCGAGGGAGTCGGCGATGCGGATGCTGTCCGCGATACGGGCGGCTTCGGCCTGGGCGATGCTGTCGGCGATGCGCTTGGCGTTGAGAATGCTGTCGTTATACATTTCCAGGGCGCGGAGGCTGTCCAGGATGTACTTCTGCCTGGCTTCTTCCTCGGTCTCCTGCTGCCTGCGCAGCGCGTCCTGCTTCATCTTTTCCAGGTGGCATTGCACAATAAAAAGGCAGAGCAGCAAAAGGAACATCAATGCGAGAATGACAAGGTTCTTCTTCTTGCGGCTTTTTTTCTGCTGTTCGTTAATGTCGGAATGCTCTTCGTTCTTCACAATACGGGTTCCATGTTAAAAGTTTAGTTGTCTTCGAGGTTGGAAATCTTGTTCGCGTCGAACAAGTCCTTCCAGTGACGCTTGATTTCGGCTTCCACTTCCTTGATGGAGAGCTTGCGGCGCAGCGTGTTGCGGTAGGCGATGGAAATGCCACCGGTCTCTTCGGAGACGACAATCACGATGGCGTCGCATTCTGCCGCTAGCGCCTTCGCTGCGCGGTGGCGCATGCCGTAGCCGGCATCGCCCTCGGCGTTGCCTGTGGGCATCGGCAAGATACATCCGGCCGCGACGATGCATTCGCTGTTCAAAATGACGGCACCGTCGTGCAGGGCGGAATTGGGGAAGAATAGCGAGCGCAGGAGCCTGGAACTGATCTTGGCGTTGAGGATTTCGCCGGTCTCTTCGTAGTTGCGGAGGCCGACTCTCTTTTCGAGGACGATCAGGGCGCCGAACTTGTTCTTGGCCAAGTCCTGGACCGCGCTGCAGATGGCTTCTGTCACGCCGTCAAGGCCGCTGCTGTGGAAAAAGATGCTGCGCAGGTTCGCCTGGCTGACCGACTGGCCGATTCGCGTCAATGCGCTTCGGATTTCGGGCTGGAAAAGGATGACGACGGCGACGATACCCATGGTCGCGAGGTTACTCAGCAACCACACCAGGGTGTTGAGTTCCCACCACTGGGCGAGCAACCAGGCCAGGATAAGCAGGAGGCCGCCGAAAATCATCTGTACGGCGCGTGTCCCGCGGAACAGGAGGAATACGTAATACAAAATGATGGTAATGAGGAGGATATCCAGGATATCCGCCATGCGAACGTCGATGATGTCGAACAGCTTAAATAGAACCATCGCTTTGCAGCGCCTCCAGGTAGAGCATGGACTCCTTGGCCTCGAGCACGTCGTGCACACGTATGATGCTCGCTCCGCCCAGGGCGGCGACGATTCCCGCCGTGACGGTCGGGATCAGACGGTCGCTCTTTTCGAGGCCACTCATTTTACCAATATAAGATTTTCGGGATGTGCCGACCAGTACGGGGTAGCCGTCATCGAGAAATTTTTCCACGGATTTCATCAGGTCAATGTTGTCCTGAACCGTTTTCCCGAAGCCGATGCCCGGATCGAGGCAGATTTTTTCCTTTTTTACGCCCAGCGCCATCAGCTTTTCGGCCTGGACGAGCAGTTCCTCGCGGACTTCCTGCACCACGTTGTTGTAGGGCTTGAAGTCCTGCTGCATCTTGCCGAAGCTCCCGCGCATGTGGTTCAGCACGACGGAGGCTCCCGTGTCGGCAACGGCGGCGGGCATGTCGGAATCCATGGTGCAGGCGCTAATGTCGTTGATGATATGCGCACCGAGCCTCATGCATTCGCGGGCGACCTTGGCCTTCACCGTGTCGACGGAAATGTAGAACTTGCGGTTTCCCGGATTGTCCAGGTCTTCGGAAATGTTGGAAAGCTGCGCCAGCGCCTCGACGACGGGGCATACGCGGTCCAGTTCTTCCTGTTCGCTGACGGGCTCGCTTCCCGGGCGGCTGCTTTCGCCACCGATATCGAGGATGTCGGCCCCGTGCTGCAATAACCCTACGGCGTGTTCGTAAGCCTGCTCCGGCGTGTTGTGCTTGCCTCCGTCAAAAAAACTGTCGGGCGTGACGTTGACAATCCCCATGATGAGCGGGGACGGGCGGCAGGGGAGAATCTCGTTTCCGATCTGCCAGGCGATTGCGCGTGATTTGTCAAGGACTGGAAAAAGCATAGGGGAGCGTAAAAATGCGTTAGTTCTCGGTATTGTTGACGGAGTTGGTGGCGGTCTCGTTCCCGGTCGCGGGCTTGGGCTGCACTTCGCTCACGGGAGCGTCGGCTACGGGCGCCACGGGCGGCTGCTTTCCCGGGTCGGGCGGGGGAGTCTCCTCGCGCTTCTTCTTCTCGGCGAGTTCCTCCATGGCCTGGTACTGGCGGCTCTTCTTGGTGCCGGTGAGCTTTTCGCCCGCCATGACCTTGTCGATTTCTTCGCGGTCGAGCACTTCGAATTCGAACAGCGCTTCGGCGAGGTCGATGAGCTTGTCCTTGTTCTCTTCGAGGAGCTTGCGTGCGGCCTGGTCCATGCGCTTGATGAGGCTGTTGATGGCGTCGTCGATCATCTCGGCCATCTTCTCGGACATTTCCTTGGGCTTGGAGATTTCGCGGCCGAGGAAAATCTCGCCGTCGTTGCGGCTGTAGCATACGGGGCCGATGTTGTCGTCGAAGCCCCATTCCGTGACCATCTTGCGGGCGAGCTCGGTGGCGCGCTGGATGTCGTTGGATGCGCCCGTGCTCTGGTGGTTGAAGAAGATGAGTTCGGCGAGACGGCCCGACATCATGATCATGATGCGTTCTTCGGCGTATTCGCGGCTGTAGCTCACCTGGTCGCGTTCGGGCAGGCTCATGGTGACGCCCAGGGCGCGTCCGCGCGGGATGATCGTAATCTTGTGGAGCGGGTCGGAGTGCTTGCAGAGGAGCGTCATGAGCGCGTGACCCGCCTCGTGGTAGGCCGTGTGGCGCTTTTCCTCGTCGGTCATCAGGAGCGTGCGGCGCTCGGCGCCCATGCTGAGCTTGTCGCGGGCTTCCTCGAAGTCGAGCATCGTGACCTTCTTGTTGTTGAACCGGGCGGCGAGGAGGGCCGCCTCGTTCACGAGGTTCTCGAGGTCGGCACCGGCGAGTCCCGGCGTTCCCTTCGCGATGGCGGAAACGTCCACGTCCTTGTCGAGCGGGACCTTTCTCTTCTTCAGGTGAACCTTCAATATCTCTTCGCGGCCCTTCAGGTCGGGCAGCCCGACCACAATCTGCCTGTCGAAACGTCCCGGGCGCAGCAGAGCCTTGTCGAGCACGTCGGGGCGGTTGGTGGCAGCGATCAGGATGACGCCTTCGTTTGCAGCGAAGCCGTCCATCTCCACGAGCAACTGGTTCAGCGTCTGTTCGCGTTCGTCGTGTCCGCCACCGAGGCCTGCGCCACGCTGGCGACCCACCGCGTCAATTTCGTCGATGAACAAAATACAGGGGGCGTTCTTCTTGCCCGTCTCGAAGAGGTCGCGCACGCGGGATGCGCCCACGCCCACGAACATTTCCACGAAGTCGGAACCCGACATGCTGAAGAACGGGACTCCCGCTTCACCCGCGACAGCGCGCGCAAGAAGCGTCTTGCCGGTACCCGGAGGGCCGACGAGCAGCGCACCCTTCGGGATGCGTCCGCCGAGTTCGTCATACTTTTTGGGGTCCTTGAGGAATTCCACGAGTTCCTGCAGGTCCTGCTTGGCTTCGTCGCAGCCGGCGACGTCGCTGAACATTGTCTTTTTCTTGTTGTTGTTCAGCTGCTTCACCTGGCTCTTGCCGAAACTGAAGGGGTTCTTTCCGCCGCCGCCCATCTGGCGACTCGTCATGATCCAGAAGAACGCGATGAGGAGGAGTACCGGGAGGAATGCGACCAGCGTGTCGATCCATGTGGTCGATTCGTGGATGACCTTGACCTTGACTCCCTTGTAGGCTTCCCATGCCGACGCCATTTCGTTGGTCACGTCGAGCATGTGCGTCTTGAAATGCTTCTTGTCAGAGACTTCGCTGCCAGCCTTGGTGAAGCGGGCGATGGCGCTCTGTTGCTGCTTCGCTTCCGCGATTTCCTTGTCGCTCATCAGGCGGGTGCCCTCGACAATCACTCCGTCGGGAGTCCTTTGCAGCGAAAGTTCTGTGATGACCTTGGTGGAGTCGCCCATCATGGCGAGGAATTCGGTCCGTGTCATTTCCTCGTTGTTCTCGTTCGTCGCGAGCGGGAACATGACGAAGAGAAGCAAAATCATTATAATCAGGACGATGAAGTTCCTGTTCTTGAAGGGCGAAGTCGGTTTACCTTGCAGTTGACTCATTTCGATCCTTTACGGCTCAATTTTTGTTCGGATTCCGGATACGAACAGGACCCTGCTGTCTTGCGCAAACACCTGGAGACTGTCGCGGACCCAGCGGGGGACGCTCTTTTCTTGCAACCAGGTGGCAAGCTTGCGGGGCTTGATTTTCATATCCGTCGGACAGAGCATGTCATCCTGGTGGGGATGCCGCCATTGCCCGGAGATTCCGGAAAATCGTTGTTTTTCCTCGGAAAAATACAAATTTGACGGTTCCGAGATTACTTGTGTGTCGTAAATCCAGATGATATGGCGACATTTTTCGATGGAGCGGGTGCGGAAAGTTGAAAATGCTGTTCTGGCGGCATTCCCGCAGGGGTACAAGGGGTTCGGCTTCGCGAAGATGTCGATGGGGAAGCGGAATCCGCGGGCGTCCAGCCAGAGGCGTAAAAGTTCCGGATAGGGCTTGATGCTGTCCAGCTTGGCGGCGTCCAGGGCGAGGACCTTTGCGTAGGGGGCCAGCGCGGGTTCGAAAGGCCATTTTTCGGGAGGGACGACGGCCGGCTCGAAGAGAGCCTTCGCGGCATCGATTGCTTTATCGTAGGCACGGTCGGCAAGTCTTGCGATGCGGCAGAGCTGTGCTGTCGCGCCGGGGCAGGATTTTTCCAGCTGGGGAAGCTGTTCATGCCGTACCTTGTTGCGGGCGAACTTTACGTCGGCATTGCTTTCGTCTTCGCACCATTCGAGGCTGTGCTCGCGGGCGTAGGCGAGGAGCTCGGCGCGGGTGATGCTAAGGAACGGGCGGTAGAGTGAGACGAGTGACGAGTGACGAGAGACGAGAGATGAGGCTCGAGGCTCGAGGCCCGAGGTGCGAGGCGGCTCCTTTTCCTCATCGCTCACTGCTGATTGCTCACGGCCCATCTCCCTGACTTCCTGGATGCCGCGGAGTCCGGCGAGGGTCGTGCCGCGCCTAAGCCGCATGAACATCGTCTCGGCTTGGTCCCCTGCATGGTGCGCGGTGACGATGGAGGCTCGGGGCTCGAGGCTCGAGGCGCGAGAGACAACATCCATCAGCGCTTTGTACCGGGCGTCCCTTGCATTCTCTTCGAGCGAACCTT
This sequence comes from uncultured Fibrobacter sp., assembly GCA_947305535.1. GTDB lineage: Bacteria > Fibrobacterota > Fibrobacteria > Fibrobacterales > Fibrobacteraceae > Fibrobacter. The sequence goes on along the minus strand of CAMZDZ010000066.1, from coordinate 1,279 downwards.
CGGCAGCCTTGAGCGCCTCGCCATCCAGTTTCTTCAAGAAAAACGGAATGCCGTACTTGCGGGCGAACGTCTCGACAAATTGGGCGTCGCGGTCGGCAGTGCCTTCTCGCAGCCCGTGATGCACATGCGCAATCCCCAGCCATTCGATACCGAGCGCTTCGCAGTTCTCAATAAAATAATGCGCAAGGCAGATAGAATCCAGACCGCCCGAAACTGCAAGCAGCAGGCGCTTGAAACCATAATCATGGATTCGTTTTTTTATGCTTGCGAGTTCGTCGGTAATCATTCTAGTCCGTAAAATGTTTGGCGAAAGGCTCGAGAATGTTTTTAGTCTCTTCCGTCACAAGGCTCTGTGTGCATTCGTAGTATTCATCACGATTGTCTAGACTAAACCCTTCGACAGGGCCTTCTTCGTAGTGATAGGAGTCCTTCTCGTCGTCGCGATCGCTAAGCAGAAAGTCTGCGTTCCCTTCTAGGCATTGTTCTTTTGTAATAAGGCCTAATTGTTCGTGCTTTGCGCAAGTTTTGCCGTTGCTGGAAAATGTTTCGTAGAAATTCATTCCGGTGTCATCGAATTTGGCGGAGCCGCCTTTTGTAAAGGTCTGGCTGCCAATTGAAAATGCCGTATCCGAAATAACTTTTATGACTTGGGTTTCTACAAGAGTGTCGATGTAGAGGTCGCCGATATCGAATCCAAGATTTTTGTGCAAAGTTTGGCTTAGTTTCAACTTGCTGATTTCGCCAGTAATGCTGTTTGGATCGACTACGGTCGTGGTGTATGCGGAATCCGCGGTAATGGTGATTGTCCTTGCGATACCTCTCATGTGGGCGATAGAGGAGGTGCATTTGAATTCGGTTTCTCCGTAGGTCCTTATGCAACCGGTCATCGTCCATTTGCCGTAAATGCCGTTGTGGTCGGTGCTCAACAGCAATGTTTCGCGGTTCTCATAGGCATCGTAAGACTGCTGCATATTGGGGTCGTCGGCTATGTTTTTTTCTACGGGGCCTATCCACATGGAGTCCCCGTTAATCGTAAGCCTGTTCGAGTCCAGCGGAATGGCATTTTCTTCCCATGCGAAGGTTCTTGTGCTTGGATGATAGTTACAGGTTTCAATTCTTTGGTACATGATTCCTGTTGCTTCGTCATATCTGTGTGCGATTGCGTAGGTGTAGCCCTCGCCGAAGTCATTTGAAGAACTTTCTCCTGAGTCCGTGGCCGAGGTCGAACTGTCGTCGCCGCAGGCGGCAAATAAAATAGATGCAGCAAGTACAAAAAGCT
>CAMZDZ010000065.1 GCA_947305535.1 uncultured Fibrobacter sp. | reverse complement strand
TTCACACTGGCTCTTTTGAGCCTGTCGTTCAGGGCCATGCCCACGCCGATGTTCGGGATGGGGTCGACGAGGATGAGGCTGTATTCCGGCTTGTCGAGGTCGTGCATGAAGGCGTACAGGTTCGCTGTCGCTTCGGCCATGTCCCCGGTTTCGGATAAATTCAATTTCGCGGGAATCGGGCCCTGCTGCTTGCCGAACGCGATGCGCACGGTATTGGGCGGCAACTGGGTGCCGGCGGGAAACGCTCCGAAGAACAGCGGCACTTGCGGGCGGTAGTGCGTATCGCATTGGCCTGGCGCCGCCATGGGCTGGCCGGGCTTGCTTGTGGAATCCTTCACGTCTACGCTGCCGAGGACCTTCGCGAACATCTCCGGGGTGATGGCGCCAGGCCGGAGCACCGCGGGCTTGTCCCCCGTGAGCGAGATGATGGAACTTTCGACACCGACCGTGCATGGGCCGCCGTCGACAATGCCCGCGATGCGTTCGGCAAGCTGTGCTGCCACGTGCTCGGCGGTTGTCGGGCTAACATGCTTGAACAGGTTCGCGCTTGGCGCGGCGAGCGGGAGGCCGGATTCCTTGATGATGGCCTGCGCAACGGGGTGGCTCGGGAAACGCACTGCGACAGAGGGGAGACCGCTCGTGCAGAGGTCTGGAATGCAGTCCTTCTTGGGAAGGATAATCGTCATGGGCCCGGGCCAGTAGGCTTCGGCCAGCTTGTACGCGGAATCGGGAATGTCCTTGGCGATGTCGTCGAGTTGTGCAATGTCGGCGATGTGCACGATGAGCGGGTCGAAGGTCGGACGTTCCTTGGCCGCAAAAATTTTCGCGAGCGCCTTGGGCTCGAACGCGTTGCCAGCAAGGCCGTACACGGTCTCGGTCGGGATGGCGACGACTTCGCCTTCCCTGAGCAGCCTGGCGGCTTCGCTGACGGTTGTCCATGGTGGAAATTTCATTATGGCACAAAAATAAAAAAGGATGGCGTTTCTGCCATCCCTTGAATTGCGATGTGCGTCCCGGGCTTATGCTTCGGGTGCTTCCGCCTTGGGCTCGTCCTTGCGTCCGAAGGCGAATACCTGGTCGCATGCCGTGTTGAAGCGCTTCCAGATCTTGTCGGACTGTTCGCGGGGAACCGCGCCGACTTCCTTCCACAGATGGCGCAGGTGCTTCACCTTGTTCATGGAAGCGCCCACGGTCTGCTCGTTCAAGTCGGTGAGCAGGTCTTCGGCCTGTTCGCAGAGCAGCACCTTCTTTTGGAGGTTGTTCTGGCGAGCCTGTTCCTGGATGTCCAGCTGGTCGCGGCGGCGTGTGAAGAAGTCGTCGCAGGCTTCGTGGAATGTCTTGTGGATGAGCAGGTCGTCGACACCGCAACTGCCCAGTGTGCGCCATTCCTTCTGGATTTCGCGGACGGCTTCGGCGAGCTGGTTGCTGCCGGCGCTTTCGGCGAATTGGCGGACCTTCTCGATCATGTCCTGCTTCTTGATCTTGATGTCTTCGAGCTGCCTGCGGAGAGCGTCGTCCTTTTCGGCGCAGCGTCCGAGGAACTGGTTGATGGTCTCGTTGAAACGGTCGCTGATGCTTTCGACGGATTCCTTCGGGACCATGCCGATGGTTTTCCATTCGGCCTCGATGGACTTCACCGTCTCGATGACGTCTGCCGTTATGTTGTTCAAATCGAGCGCTTCGAGTTTTTCGCAGAGGGCCTGCTTCGCTTCGAGGTTCTTCTGCTTGGATGCGTCCATTTCCTCGAAGTGGGCACGCTTCTTCTCGAAGAAGGAATCGCATGCCGTGCGGAAGCGCGTCCAGATTTCGTCGGACTTGCTCTTGGGCACGGGACCGATTGCCTTCCAGGCTTCCTGGAGGTGCTTCAGCTTGTTGGATGTCGCGTTCCAGTCGTTGGATTCCTTGATGGCTTCGGCTTCTTCGCAGAGCTTGACCTTCTTCTCGTAGTTCGCTTCGCGGGCCTGGTCCTCTTGCTTGAGGTTTTCCTTGTGCTGTGCGTAGAAGGCGTTCGTCACCGCCTTGAAGCGGTCGAACAGCGCAGTCATCGATTCCTTGGGCACCATGCCGATGGATTTCCAGTTCTCCTGGATTTCCTGCATGGCCTTGAACTTGTCCTTCCAGAACATTTCCTTGTTGGCGACGAGCTCTTCGGCCTTCTGGCAGAGGGCTTCCTTCGCTTCCAGGTTCTTCTGGCGTTCGGCTTGCTGCTCTTCGATGAACGGAGCGCAGTTCTCCTTGATCTTGTCGCAGAGACCCTGGAACTTTTCGCGGTACTCGTTGAGTTTGGCCGGCGAGATGGGGCCGATTTCACGCCATTTGCTGCTGAGGTCGCGGAACTTGGAAAGCACTGCCTGGCTCGGAGTCTCGTTGCACAGGGCTTCCATCTCGGCGAGGATTTCGTCGCGGTCCTTTTCGTTGTGCCACGATTCCCACTGCTGCATTTCCTGGAAGCGCGCGGTGGCGCTCTTGTATTCCTGCCACAGGTCGTGGTACTTGAACTTCTGTTCGCCGACGATGGATTTCCATTCCTGGAACGTTTCGCGGAGTTTCTTGTTGATTTCCTTGAAGTTGTCGTTCTCGTTGATGGCCTTGACGCGTTCGATGAGCGCGGTGAGCTTCACCTTGTTTTCGGCGATTGTCTTTTCGGCGTTCTCGTTGAACGTGGCGATCTTTTCGCTGAGCTTGTTGCGGAGCGCGTTGTAGCTCTGGAGAATCGGGTCGGCACCTTCGAGGAGCGGAAGCTTTTCCCATTCGCGGACGATGGCGTGGAGGTACTTCGACGTGCTCTCGGTCGTGTCGGTATCCGCGAGTGCCTGGAGGCGTTCCAGCAGCTCAGGACGGGCGGCTTCCTTGTCGGCCGATTCTTCGCCGTTGGACTGTTCTTCGGGCAATTCCTTCTTCAAGTCCTGGGCCTTGAAGAATGCCTGGTTGAAGCGCTTGACGCTTGCGGTATCCATGATGGACTTGTCGGCGTTCCATTCTTCGATAATGGCGTCGATGCGTTCGCTCTTTTCCTTGGCGTTGTCTTCCCTGAGAATCGCTTCGAGTTCGTCGAGCGTTTCGGCGAGGTGCTGCTTCTTTTCGAGCAGTTCCTGTGCGGCCTTGGCTGCGGCGAGCTTGGCTTCGTTAGCCTCGTTGCAGAACTTGATGAAACTTTCGTGAATCTTGTCGAGTGTCGCTTGGGCAGGACCCATACCCAAGGTCTGAGCTTCTACCATGAGCGCCTCGAACTGGGGGCGTATGGCCAGGGGATCTTTCTGGGCGGCAAAGTGGTGAGCCTGCTGGATGAGAGCTTCGCGCTTGCTGAACAGGAGCGCTGCGGCCTTCTGACCGCCGTCCTTGGCTTCCTTGGCCGCGCGGAGCTTTTCGGCGGCCAGCTTGCGGATGCTGGTGTGCTTGGAGTTCTTGGAGATGTCCTGGAGTGCGTTTTCGGATTCGATGCGTTCGAAAGCAGCCTTGGCCACGCTTTCCTTGGGATCGCGCGTTGCGGCGTAGGCGAGGAGTGACTGCTTGGTGCACTTCTTCACGAGTTCGAGCCTGAGCTCGGAGGACTTCATGGACTTGAGCAATTCTTCGGCGTAGCGGGTGTCTTTCAGTTCGTCGAGGTGCGCAATCGTTTCGGGAGTTGCGGCTTCGCGGAAATCTTTCAGCTTCTTGGTGATTTCTTCGTAATAGCGTGTTTCGGCAAGACGGCGGACAGTCGCTTCAGGATCGTTCTTCGATATTTGCAGCAGTGCTGCGACAATATTCAGTTTTTTGATAGCTGCCGTCCTGACTTCCTTGTCTTCGTCGCGCAAGGCGATGTTTTCAAGGATGTCCTGATTGCTCGAATTCAACTCGTCAACCGCCTCGATGCGTTTTTCGGGGTTGGAATTCTGCCATTTCGGTTTAAATGCGTCCAATAAGCTCATAGTAAACTCCAGGGAAGGATTGGGCCCTTTTTGACCCGTGAATCATAATCTAATTAAAAGAATATTAAAAAATTTTAAAAAACTTTTATTTTATAGGGTTTGATGCTATTTTTTAGCCCAATGCCGAAACGTATCCCCAAAACCCAAGCCCCCGAGGCGGTCCGGACGAAGGTGGAAGCCTCCGCGCTTTCCGACTTCTGCGAGGTGTACATCCCGCAGGCCCCGTCGGTGTTCACTTACGGCGTCCCGGAGGGGGTGTCGGTGCGACGCGGGAGCGTGGTCTGGGTCCAGCTGGCCAACCGCAAGAAACCGGTGCTCGCGCTTGTGTCGAAGGTGACCTCGGTGCGCCCGGAATTTGCCGTGCGCTGCGCCTATCCGCATGAGTCGGGATACGTTTTCAACGAGCGTTACATGGAAATGTTGGAATGGACCTCTCGGTACTACATGAGTACGCCGATGAAGGCCCTGGACGTTTTCTGGCCAGCCGACTTCGAGAAGTACCTGGATGCGCTTGCGGCCCTTGCCGCTGGCGATGCCGGCGAAGCTCCGGATGCTGCCGACGACGGTATTGTTCCGGCGAGGCCGGATGTGCCGCCCTTGACCGATGAACAGAAGGCCGCCGTTGACTCGCTTGTCGCCGACCTTTCGGGAACGGGATTCCGCGGGACGCTGCTGCATGGCGTGACGGGTTCGGGCAAGACGCGCGTGTACCAGGAACTGGCCTGGGAGGCTCTGTCCCGCGGGCTGAAGGTTTTGATTCTCGTCCCGGAAATCGGTCTTACTCCGCAGACTTCGCAGCGCTTCGAGGATTTTCTGCATGTGCCCGTACAGGTGCTGCATTCCGCGCTTTCCGCGCCCAAGAAGCGTGCGGCCTATGTCTCCGTGTTGCGCGGGGATGCCCGCGTCGTGCTTGGGACGCGCAGCGCTATCTTGGCTCCCTTCGACTTTGACGTCGTCATCCTGGACGAGGAACACGATACGTCTTTCAAGCAGCAGGATCCGGCCCCGCGTTACCACACCCGCGAACTGGCCTACCACGTGGCGCACAAGTACGGTGCCCTGGTCGTTCTCGGCAGCGCCACGCCGAGCCTGGAAACCTACCGCAACGCGGTTTCCAATAACTTGAAACTTTTGAAACTGAAAAACCGTGCGACATCGGCGCCGCTTCCCGACGTGCGTATCATAAACATGGGCAAGGTGTGCCAGCAGAAAGGCCTCATGTTGTCGCCCGCCCTCCGCGACGCCCTGGTCGAATGCGTTACTGCCGGGGAGCAGTCCATAGTGCTCATGAACCGCCGCGGCTACTCCAAGATCCGCGTGTGCAGCGAATGCGGCGAGACTCTTTACTGCAAACATTGCCATGTTCCGTTAGTTTATCACAAACAGTACGGTTCCTTGATGTGCCATTACTGTGGCCTGCTCTATCCGGTGAATACACCGTGCCATTCTTGCGGTGCGGGAACGTTCGAGTTTGTCGGCGGCGCCATCGAGAAACTGGAAGAAGAAATCGCCGAGTGGGTGCCCGGCGCGAAGGTCGTGCGCATGGACCGCGATACGACGCAGAACGTGGGTTCCGTCGAAAAAATTCTCGACAGCTTCAGGAATCGCGAGTACAACATTCTACTTGGCACGCAGATGGTCGCGAAGGGCCACGACTTCCCTGGCGTGAGCCTCGTGGGTATCGTGGGGGCCGACAGTGGACTGGGCTTGCCGGACTTCCGCAACACGGAACGCCTGTTCCAGCTGCTGAGCCAGACTGCCGGTCGCGCGGGCCGCGCGCATGGCGGCAACGTGCTCGTGCAGACGCTCAATCCCGAAGAGCCCGTGATGCGGTTCGCCCTGCAGCACGACTTTGTCGGTTTTGCGGAATGGGAGATGCGCAACCGTCGCGAGGCATGCTACCCGCCGTTCTGCAAGCTGGTGGAAGTGTCGTTCGGCAGCAAGGACGAGTCTCTCTTGCGCGAAGCCGTGTCCCGCGTGGAAAACATGTGCCGTGCGGAAAAGTCGATGACGGTGATGGGCCCCGTGGACGCGTTTGTCCCGGTAGTGCAGAACGTGCGCTGGGCTAAACTGTATTTGAAAACGAACGAGCTTACGCCCGTCCGTCGAATTCTGTGGCCCGTCGTGAACGCCGCGAAACCGTGGATTCCGGGCGTAGAGATCAAGGTCGAAATAGAGTAACCGGAACTACCGGTTGCTGAGAATGGCTCGCAGCTCGTTGGCGGCCTTTTCGAGGTCGTCGTTCACGATGGTGTATTCGTACTTGCCCTTCGTCTTCGCGAATTCCATTTCCTTCTTCGCGTTTTCGAGGCGCAGTCGGATGACTTCTTCGGAGTCGGTTCCGCGCCCGCGCAGGCGGCGTTCCAGCTCCTCTTCGCTCGGCGGGAGGATGAGGATGCCTGTTGCGTCGGGGTAGACCTTGTCGAAGTTCACCTTGCCGAAAACGTCGAGGTCGAATATGACACGCTTGCCCTGGCGGAGCATGTCCTCAACAAAGAACTTGGGTGTGCCGTAGTAGTTGCCGTGGACTTCGTTCCATTCGATCAGGCCGTCTTCCTTGATCAGCTTCTCGAATTCTTCCTTAGTCTTGAAGAAGTAGTGGACTCCGTCCACTTCGCCTTCGCGCGGCTTGCGCGTCGTGGCCGAAATGGAATACACGATATCGGGAAATTCCCCGATGACCTTGTCCTTGAGGGTGGTCTTGCCAGCGCCGCTCGCGGCACTCATCACGAAAAGTTTGTTTTTCATATGCGTTCTAAACTTTAGGTTCGAGGTTTTGAGACGTCTTTTTTTTTGCGGAGATTGCTTTGGGGCTATTCGCCCCTCGCAATGACAACTCTTTCGTCTCTCGTCTCTCGTCTCTCGTCTCTCGTCTACTACTTCTTATCCTCGATGTACAGCGGTCTCTGCTTGACTTCGTCGTAGATGCGGCCGATGTATTCGCCGAGGATGCCGATGGAAATCAGCTGCACGCCGCCGAAGAACACGATGGCGGTCATGAGCGAAGCCCAGCCGGGGACGGTTGTCGCGGGGTTGAGGAACTTCTCGAGGATGGACCATACGAGAAGGCCGAAACCGACGATAACTGCGGTGAAGCCGAGATAGAAACTGATCTTGAGCGGGGCGGAGCTGAAACCGGTGATGCCGTCGAAGGCGAGGCGCATCATCTTCTTGAGCGGATACTTGGAAGTGCCTGCGGTACGTTCGGCGCGGTCGTACTTGACGCCAATCTTCTTGAAGCCGACCCAGCAGACGAGCCCACGCAAGAAGCGGCTCCTTTCGGGCAGGTTCTTGAGCTGGTCCACCACGCAGCGGTCCATGAGGCGGAAATCGCCGGTGTCAGGCGGAATGTCGATGCTCGTGAGCTTGCCGATGATGCGGTAGAACGCGAACGCGGTGAAACGCTTGAAGATGGTCTCGCCCTTGCGCTTGTTGCGCTGTGCGTAGACGACCTGGTAGCCTTCGCGCCACTTCTCGAGCATCTCGTGGATGAGGCTCGGCGGGTCTTGCAGGTCGCCGTCGATAATGACGACGGCATCGCCGATGGCGTGGTCGAGGCCCGCGCTGAAGGCAGCCTGGTGACCGAAGTTGCGGCTGAAGTTGACAATCTTGTTGTTCGGGTTGCCCGGAAGCAGTCCCTCGACAATTTCGCGGGTGCGGTCCTTCGAACCGTCGTTCACGAATATGAGTTCATGCTCGACGTTCTTGAGTTCTTCTTCCAGGACTCGGTAGGTCTCGGCGACGATTTCTTCTTCGTTGAATACGGGAATGATTACGGATAAGAGCATTATTTTACTTCCGGGTTGATAAGGTCCACGTGGGCGCAGTCGATGCTGCCGTTGGCGATGGACTTGATGGTGAGTTTCTGGACGTCCTTGACGTCGGTGGCGAGGGTTCCGAGGAATCCTGCCTTGAAGAATTCCGTTTCGGCGAGGACCTTTTCGTCTCCGAGCACTTGCAACTTTACGCCGTTGCTGCAGAGCGATTCGTCGTCGAGGCCGTACTGCATGGCGAACGTGTTGAACTTGCCTTCGAGGTTGAAAACGGTCTCGGAGGCGGCGTGGGTGCCGTAGCCGAACTTGAACTTTTTCCCGTTGACGGTCATCTTGTTGCCGTCGATGGATTCGTTCGTGTGGAGCGTGCCCCAGGCCTGCTTGTGGCTCTCGTACTTGACTCCGTTCAGGGCGAGTGCGCCGTCCTTTGCGTCGAAGTAGTATTCTTCGATGGTCCCGAGAACCTTCGAATTCTGGTCCAAGACTGTGTAGAGCATCTTGTTGTAGCCCGGCTTGATGCTGTCGTTGGTCACGTTGATTTCGAACACTCCGGCTTCGTACTGCTTTTCGATGACGGCGACGTTGTTCAGTTCCATCTTGAACGTCCACTGCTTGGCTTCGGGGCGCGGGTCCTTCAGCTCGATTCCGAGCACAAGCGTGGTATCCGTCGTTCTAGGCGTTGTGACCGTGAGGATCTTGGAGGGGTCATAGGACTTGCGTCCCAGGAAGCGCGCGATTTGCACCCAGTAGTTGTTGGTGATGAGGAAGTTCTTGACTCCCTCCAGTTCCATTTCCTTCTCGAACACGTCGCAGGTGGTCGCAATGCGGTGCTCGACAGCCTTCTTGTGGTAGGTCTGGCTGTCCCAGCAGTCGAGTCCGCGGATGTAGTAGACCTCGTCGTACTTCTTCGTCAGGTCGTTGAGCTCGTTCTCGCTCATCCTGCGAGCCTGGTCGTAGTGGATGGACGAAATGCCGTATCCCACGAAATGCCACGGACGCCCGTAGATGAACAGCCTGTTCTTTACGGGTTGTTCCTTGAGCCAGCCGAGAATCTCGTGTTCCTCGATGGTCAGGTGGTTACGGTTGTACATGATGTTCTTGTTGAAGTCCGCCTTGTAGTGGGCGGTCCATCCGGACAGCACCGCGGCGACGATGATGGCCGCGACTACGGTGAGGCGTCCCGCGTTCTTGGAGTTGGGGGGGAGGCTTGTCTTGACGATGATTTCGACAAAGTGCGCGATGGGGAGCGCCGCGACGAACGCCATGGAGGGGAGCATCACCAGGCTGTAGCGCTGGTTGATTTCGATGCCGAAGTCGCCGGAGACGTTTTCGAGGATGACGTAAGTCTGCAGGTGATAGATGGCGAGGAACGCGAGAACCTCGAGATAGAAGAAGTTCTTCTTGCGCAGGTCATAGAACGCGCGGAACAGGAGGTAGGCTGTACCCAGCACGAACAGGTAGTTGAAGTAGCTGAGGAACGGGTTGGAAAGTTCGCCGTTGTCGTTGAGCGGCTTCGTCATGATTTCCCAGTTCTTGAGCAGGTCTTCGATGAAGTGCCCGTGCGCCTCGTATTCGCCGCCCTGGAAGCCGAATCCCTGGAAGTAGCTGATGGTGAGCAGCGCCGGGACCGAGAAGAGCGAGAGGGTGACGAAGAACGTGGGAGCCTTGTAGTCCTTGCTGTCGAGCAGCTTGGGCAGGGCGAAGATGATGAAGGCGAACAGGCAGAAGGCCGTTTCTTGGCGGGTCTGCGCGAAGAAGGCGAGCGACAGCGCGAGCAGGGCCCAGTGCTTGACGGTATTGCGGTCGAACGCCCAGCGGAACAGGAGCAGCGAGAGCGCGGAAAGGAATATGTAGAGTGGTTCCACCGACATGGCGCGGTACTGGAACAGGACGGTGGGTTGCAGTGCGAGCAGCAGCGATGCGAAGAAGGCGAGCAGCGGCTGCCTTGTCCAGGCCACGATGGCGAAGAACATCAGCAGGAACGACAGCGGCAACATCAGGAGTTCCATGTTGAATATCCAGCGGAGGTCGCTGCCGAACAGCGGCATGCCCAGGAAGTACAGGAACGAGAGGCCCTTGGTCTTGAAGCTGTTGGACTTGGACGTGCACTCCAGCTTGCCGTCGGTGAAGAGACCCTGGTTGCAGGTGCCGCTTTCGTGGTTGTAGAACATGTTCTGCGCTACGGACATGAACACGCTTTCGTCACTCTGGACGCGGTGGCGCGCTTCGATTTGCGTGGCGGCGAAGATGGAGACGGCAACCGCGAACGCGAGGGCCATGATGCTGAAGGCCTTTGCGGGGAGGATGCCGCGGAACCATTCGCGGAAATCCTTGTTCAGCGAGATGACCAGGATGATGCCCAGGGCGAGCTGTACGCAGAAGAGGGGGATGGGGAGGTTCAGGTCGAGCTGCCGGATGGCTTCCTTGTGCCCGATGTTGGGGGCGAGGTAGACCAGGAAGGGGATGGCGAGGGCGATGATCACTCCCGCGATTCCGGCGGGATGCGCTAAGTTCTTGAGTAGGGCCAAGATATCGTTTTTGATTTTCATGGTTTCATTCCAAAAAACTATTAAAACCGCTCCCTTGGGGGGCGATTCCGTCGCTTACGGCGACTTCGTATGAAAATATAACTTTTTCTGTAAATCTTGATTTTTATGCAAAAAAGGGCGGGCCTTAAATGACTTTTCGCCTTTATGCCTTGAGAGAAGTCCAATAAAAAACTACATTTGGCGCGTAAAAAACAACACTCAGAGAGAGGTTTTACCGTGCAAGATGCTCTAGTTACAAAGGCTGCCGATAACGTCCGTATCCTTTCCGCCGCGATGGTGCAGAAGGCCAAGTCCGGACATCCGGGTGGTGCGATGGGCGCCGCCGACGCCACGACGCTTTTGTTTGCAGAATTTTTGCGCTACGATCCGGACGATCCGGAATGGATGGGCCGTGACCGCTTCTTCATGGACCCGGGCCACATGAGCCCGCTCCTCTACTCCGAGTTGGTCCTTTCCGGCCGCCTCACTCTCGACGACGTGAAGGACTTCCGTCAGCTCGGCAGCCGCACTCCGGGCCACCCCGAACTGGACGTGATGCTCGGCATCGAGAATTCCTCGGGCCCGCTCGGCATCGGCCACGGCATCGCTCTCGGCGCCGCCATCGCCGAACGCTTCATGGTGGAACGCTTCGGCTCCATCCTCGAGCATAAGACCGTCTGCCTCGTTTCTGACGGCGGCCTCGAAGAGGAAATCGCGTACGGCGTGGGCCGTATTGCCGGCCACCTCAAGCTTTCCAACCTCATCTTCTTCTACGACGCGAACCAGGTGCAGCTCAGCTGCAAGACCGAAGACGTGATGAGCCACGACTTCGTGCGCCAGTACGAATCCTGGGGCTTCCGCGTTATCGAGTGCGACGGCGGGAACATCGCCGAACTCCGCAAGGCATTCAAGGCCGCCTGGGCCGAGAAGGAAAAGCCGACGCTCGTGTTCGGCCACACCACGATGGCCAAGGGCGCTGTTGCCGAAGACGGCAAGAGCTACGAAGGCGAAGTTTCTACGCACGGCCAGCCGCTCAACGCTGCCGGTGCTTCCACTGCCGCGACGGTCAAGAACCTCGGCGGCAACCCGGACGATCCGTTCCAGGTGTTCGACGACGTGAAGGCCGGTTTCGAAGCCCGCGCCGAAGAACTCCGGAAGGAAGTCGCCGAATGGAAGAAGGCCAAGGCCGCTTGGGACAAGGAAAACGCCGAAAAGTCTGCCACTCTGAACGAATGGCTCTCCGGCAAGGCTCCTGTGCTCAACCTTTCCGCCCTCCCGATCAAGGAAGGTGTCGCTACCCGCGTTACGAGCGGTACGGTTCTCGGCTACCTCGCCGAAAACTTCCACAACATCATTTGCAGTTCCGCCGACCTCTCCAACTCCGACAACACGCAGGCGTTCCTCAACAAGACGGGCATCTTCCGTCCGAACGACTTCAAGGGCGCGTTTGTCCAGGTGGGTGTTGCCGAACTGACGATGGGTGCCATCATGAACGGCATCGCCCTGCAGAAGGGACTCTTCCCGATCTGCGCCACGTTCTTCGTGTTCAGCGACTTCATGAAGCCCGCCATCCGCATGGCCGCCCTCATGGGCCTCCCGGTCAAGTACGTGTTCACGCACGACAGCTTCCGCGTGGGCGAAGACGGCCCGACGCACCAGCCCATCGAACACGAAACGCAGATCCGCTTGCTCGAAGGCCTCACGAAGGCAAATGGCAAGGCCGAAATGCTCGTGCTCCGTCCGGCAGATGCATTCGAAACTCTCGCCGCCTGGGAAATGGCTTTCGAAAACAACGACAGCCCGACGGCTCTCATCCTCACGCGCCAGGTGGTGAATACGCTCCCCGGCGACAACCGCTACGAAGCTTCCAAGGCTTGCCGCAAGGGCGCCTACATCGTGAGCGACAATACTGCCGCCGGCAAGAACCCGGACCTCACCCTCGTGGCGAACGGTTCCGACGTGCTGCTGGAACACCAGGCTGCCGAACTGCTCCGCGCCGAAGGCAAGGCCGTGCGCGTCGTCTCCATGATCAGCCCGGCTCTCTTCCTCAAGCAGGACAAGGCCTACCGCGACCAGGTGCTCGTGCCCTGGACTCCGGTGTTCGCTCTCTCCAGTGGCCTCCCGGTTCTCTTCGACCGCGTGGTTGGTGGCTTTGGCAAGGCCTGCGGCCTGGAACGCTTCGGTGCTTCCGCTCCGGCTGGCGTGCTCGAGAAGGAATTCGGTTACGTGCCCGAGGCAGTCGCTGCGAAGGCCAAGGAATACCTCGCCGAATTTGCTCAGAACGTCGCCGCCTTCAAGAAGGCGAACGCTTAACTCAAGACTAAAACAACAAAGGAAAAGCCTCCCGTAGGGAGGTTTTTTTGTTCAGAAGTATACCTAGCGAGGCAAATAAATTATAGTTTCATTTCTGAATGAGTGTCACCAAGGGGGTATCATGAGTCGTTTCTTTATGGGTTTTGCTTTGTGGGCCTTGTTGCTTGCTCTTGCGGCCTGTGGGGGCGATAGTAAGGGCACCGACCCCAAGGACGCTGAACTTGCCGAAATGGTCGATACTGTCGTTTCCACCTTCGACGACTTGACCGACTGTACAGACAAGCGAGAAGGCGCGACCGCTTATGTGGAAGACGAGGAAAAGGCCTACGTTTGTGACGGTGACGACTGGACCGAAGATGGCTCGCTCACGAATGCGATTCTGCCGGACTCGGAGAAAAAGTCATCGTCAAGTGCGAAAGCAAAGTCAAGTTCTAATAAGGCAAGTGACTCTAGCAGCAGCGACAAATCACAGTCGAGTTCTAGCGCGGTAAAAACGTCTAGCAGCAGTAAGGATGGCAAGTCTAGCAGCTCGTCAAGTTCTGTGATCCTTCTAGGTTGCAAAACCGAGACTGAGGACAACTGTGAATATGGCTCCCTGACGGATGATCGGGACGGACTGACATACAAGACCGTGAAAATCGGCGAACAGTGGTGGATGGCAGAAAACCTGAACTACAGGTACATTCAGCAGACATATAATGGTGGCGAAAAAGACTCTTCCAGCTATTGCTATAATGATGACCCCGCCAATTGCGAGAAATATGGCCGCTTGTACCTGTGGAGTGCGGCAATGGATAGCGCTGGCATTATAC
>CAMZDZ010000064.1 GCA_947305535.1 uncultured Fibrobacter sp. | reverse complement strand
CTGCCTGCGGGCTGGCAGAAGGTCGCCCTGTTTGACAACGGCGTCGACATTCCCGCGAACTCCATTTTCGAGGTGAAGGTCAAGGTGGAATCCCCGAAGTCAAACTGGATGAAGGCGGAACTGATGGTCCAGAAATGGAAAAGCGGCACCGGCGTACAGATGGAAGAACTCAATGTGGTGCAGGACGGCAACTACCATACGTTGCGTTGGCAGATGCCCGCCGCAGAAGGCGCGCTGGCGAATTACCGTTGGTTCAACTTGATTCTCAATTCCGCGGGAGCCAAGGTGACGCTCGCTTCGGCTCGGCTGGTAAAAAATTCCGTGAACAACGTGCAGGTCCCCGCCGCGATCGGTTCCGCAAATATCTATCCGTCGTCGTATAAACGCATTTCCTGGAGCGAAAATGTAAAATTGTCTGATTATTCCGATAATTTGGGGGCTGGGCTGTCGATTGAGGTTGACAAACGGTATGATGGCATGTACCTGGATTTTGGCCGTCAGGTGAATTTAAACGCATTTTCTATGTTGGAGGTGACGTACTGGCCTGGTTCCTGCCAGAATATTCGTGTATATTTTGATTCGAAGGTTGTCCAAAACGCGAATTTGGGCGGTGGCGTGGTTAAGAATGGTCTTGTAGTGAAGCAAGTGCCGCTGTCCGAAATTATCAATACGGAAATGACTCCGGAATCCAGTTTCTCTGTTTCCCGTTTGAACTTGCAGGGAACGGTCGCCGGGGAACGCTGTATAGTGAAGTCTATGCAGTTGAAGTAGCTTGTACGTTGAACCATCAAAGGAGAAATCGGAATGAATAGAGTAAAAGCAGGAATTGCATTTGTTTTAATCTGTTTCTCGGCGCTTTCTCTGTGCGGCTGCTTCATGCCGCGCGCCCATTCCATGGGGGCGTCGCTCATGGCCGTTCCCCATCAGCCAAGGGCTTCGGCGGATAGTGCCAATACGGAGATGTCCGTTGCGGTGGGTGCTTTCGGCAACATCGCTGGCGAGGGGCTGAACGTCAACAAGGTGAAGAACGGTGGCGGCGACGTGTCGTTCATGTACCGTATGGGCGGAGCCGTGTCCCCGTTGTTCTTCTCGGCTGCCGCCGGCGGGATGCTGGGCAAGTTGCATCTCGATTGCAACGAGTCCCGTTGCTCCGATAACGCCGAAAAGTACAAGGCATGGCTCAAGACCAGGGAAGGCAAGAGGGAATATTCCTTCTGGGACGTGCAGGAACGCCTGCTCCTGGGCGGGGACTTCAATGTCGGCCAGTACGTGCTTCTGGGTCTAGGCGGCGGAGTGCAGTTCTTCCAGGGGGGCGGCAGCTACGACGACATGCGCGACGAACTGGAAGACCGCAAGCTTCTCGAGAATGTCGACGGGAATGCGGGATTTGCTCCGGTTTCGTCCGTTTGGGCCGGGTCGCGCCTGGGAGATGGCGGCAAGTGGGGGAGTGTCCTCGCCGAGTTCGACATGCTTTACAAGGGCGACATCGAAGACTGGACTTCGGCCATCATGCTGAGCTATTTCCATCCGACCGGCTTCTACGGAGGCGTCGTATGGAACTCGCAGCTGGGCTACGGTCTCAATGTCGGCAAGGCCTTCGTGTTCTAGCTAGATTCTGACGGCGCTGCAGATCGGGCATTCTTCGGCTTTGTGCCCGCGCGCCTTGCAGTAGGTGCGGCCGAAGTAGATGATCTGCAGGTGTCGTTTTTCCCATTCGTTTTCGGGGAAGGCCTTTTTCAGGTCCTTCTCCGTTTTTTCTACGGAACTCCCGTCGCTGAGTCCCCAGCGCTCCGCCAGCCGGTGGATGTGCGTGTCTACCGGGAACGCGGGAACCTTGAAGATGTGGCTCATGACGACGCTTGCGGTCTTGTGGCCTACGCTGGGGAGCTTTTCCAGTTCCTCGAAGGTGTGCGGGACTTCGCCGTTGTACTTGTCGACGAGCGTCTTGGAGAGGTTGTAGATTCCGGCACTCTTGGTGTTGAAAAATCCGCAGGGCTTGATGATTTCGGCGATGCGCTTTTGCCCGAGCTTGACCATGGCGGCCGGGGTGCTTGCCTTCTTGAAGAGAACCTTCGTCACCTGGTTGACACGGATGTCCGTACACTGGGCGCTCAGCACTACGGCAATGAGCATCGTGTAGGCGTCGGTATGGTCGAGCGGGATGGGCGGATCCGGGAAAAGCTCGTCCAGCTTCTCGGAGATGAATTGGATTTTCTTCTTGGCGTTCATACCAGGTAAAGCTAGTTTATTTGTCCGGCTATACGATGGTGTTCTCGATGCCGAACACTTCCACGAGCTGCTTGTCGTCCATGTCGGCAAGCCAGGTCTCGCCCGCGCTTACGGTCATCTCGGCGATGGCCTTCTTCGTTTCCAGGAGGGCGTTGATCTTTTCCTCGAACGTGCCCTTGGTGATGAACCTGTGGACCTGCACGTTGCGCGTTTGCCCGATACGGAACGCGCGGTCGGTGGCCTGCGCTTCGATAGCCGGGTTCCACCACAAGTCGTAATGGATGACCTGCGATGCCGCGGTGAGGTTGAGCCCGGTGCCGCCGGCCTTGAGCGAGAGGATGAGCACCTTGCAGTCCGGGTTTTCCTGGAAGTCTCGGACCATCTCGGTGCGCTGAGTCTGCGTGCATCCGCCGTGGTAGAAATGCGTGCGGAGCGAAAGCTGTTCCTCGATGGATTTCTTCAGGAGTTCGCCCATTTCGGCAAACTGCGTGAAGATGAGCGTCTTTTCGCCCTGTTCCTGGATGGAGGCGAGCAGGTCGAGGAGCATCTGGAGCTTTCCGGATCCAAGCCTGTCGGTTGTGGCGTCGGAGGCTTCAATTCTCTCGTCTCTCGTTTCGGTTGGTGGTAAGGTCCCTGAGCCCTGTCGAAGGGCCGAACCACTTTCGTCTAATCCCTTGATTTCCGTCGCTCCCTTCAGAAACGTGAGCGGGTGGTTGCAAATCTGCTTGAGGGCGAGAATCATCTGCAGAATGATTCCCTTGCGCTTGAAGAGGGCGTGACTGTCGTTCGTGAGTTCGCTCATCTGCCGTTCTTCCTCGAGCTGGGCGAGGAAGCGGTCGAGGGTGCGCTTGTAGAGCGCCGCCTGCGGCTTGGTGAGTTCGGCGTATTCGTCCTGGATAATCTTGTCGGGCAAGTCGGCGATGATGCTCTTGTCCGTCTTGAGGCGGCGCAGCATGAAGGGCGCGGTAATCTTGCGGAACGTTTCGGCGGCGTGCTGGTCGCCGTTTTTCTGGATGGGCGTCTCGTACTTGTCGCGGAATTCCGAAGCGCTCGGGAAGAATCCCCTGTTCGCGAAATCCATGATGGTCCAGAATTCCATGAGGCGGTTTTCTACCGGGGTGCCGCTCATCGCGATTTTCATGGGGGCTTGCAGATGGCGCAGGAGCCTGCTCTGTTCGCTGTCCGCGTTCTTGATGTTCTGCGCCTCGTCGATGACCACGACTTGCCAGGGCTTTTCCTTGAGTTCGTCGTAGTCCTTGCGGAACGTGGCGTAGGTGGTGAGCAGGATGTCCGCGTTGAATTTTTGCAGGTCGCGGTTTCCGCCGTGGTAGGCGGCGAACGTGAGTTCCGGGGCGAATTTCTTGATTTCCACCTGCCAGTTGCAGAGAAGGCCCGCGGGCATGACCACGATGCCCTTCTTTTCAGCGAACTTGCCTTCCTGTTTCATTTTCAGGAGGAATGCGATGACTTGCAGCGTCTTGCCGAGGCCCATGTCGTCGGCCAAAATGCAGCCGAAACCAATTTGCAGGTTCTTGTACATCCAGGAGTAGCCACGCACCTGGTAGGGGCGGAGTGTCGCATTCAGCCCTTCGGGGAGCTGGATTTCGGTGTCGGCGCGCCAGGCGTCGAACTGTTGCTTGAATTCGCCTGCCATTTCGACGGGTACGTTGTCGCATTCGCCGGTGAAGCATGCCTGTATGAGCTTGGCTTGCGTGATGCCCTGAGTTGGGCTGCTTTCGTCAGTTTCCTTGTCGCTGTCTTCGTCGTTTTCTTGACGGTTCTCGCCGTTTTTCTTTGCTGGTTCTGCGCGGCCTTCCAGCTTGTCGCGGAGTTCCTTGAGGTCCTCTTCGGTGATTTGCACGTACTGAGACTTGTATTTCAGCAGGCCGTCGGCGTTTTCGGCCATCGCGAGGAATTCCTCGGCAGACACGTTCTCGTCGCCGATAGCGACTTCCCAGTCGAAGTCCAGAAGGTCGCCCGCGGTAAACGCGCCGAAGCTCATGCTGCCCTGCAGGCGCATCTTGGGCTTGGGCTTCCCGATGTTCAGCAGGCTCTTGGGAATGTCGGTGCGAATTCCGAACACCTGCAGTTTCTTGAGGCAGTCCTGCAGAAAGTCCAGCAGCTCGGCGCCGCGCATCATCATGGGCTCCGCAGCCCTGCGCTCCAGGTACTTGCCCATGGGCGCGAAGTAGTCGGCCACGCCGTTTAAAATGTTCAGCACCGAGAGCAGACGCGTGTCGTTATTCTCGAATAGCGTGGCGAGCGGCGTGCGTGTGCCGGAAACCTCGTCGTCGAGGATGAAGACTTCGAGCGCGACTTCGTCTCCGCTTTCGCGGCAGGCGAATAACAGTTGGCTCCTGAAATCGAGACTGGAGTAAACCGAGAACCACTGCTGGATTTTCCCGGGAATGGCGTGCGCATTGTTCGCGAGCTTGCCCGAAACGCAGTCAAAGAAGAAGGAGAGGAGATTCCCGTGGTTTGTCTTGAGCGGCTGCTTGTAGGTACGCGCAAACCGCAGAAGCTGCCCGATAAAAAGCGAGAGGATGTGCTCGGCGGGCCCGGCGATTTCGTGGAAATCGCCCTCGCCTTCGGAGAAGGCGAACCCCTGCGGGGCGCCCGCCTCCAGGTCTGCGACAATGCCCAGGATGTCGGGGAGCATTTCTGCTGGCAGCCAGCGCATCTGCGCCACGTCCTTCTTTATCCAGAAAACTTGCGGGTAGATGGCCCCGGTACGCACAAGGTAGAATGCCGCCTGCAATAGCAGGTGCAGGTATCGCACCGTGTAGTGGTGCCACGAGAAGTTTCCCTGGCTCAGGCAACAAAGCGCCCCCATGATGTTGGCGACGGTCAGGTCGTTGCGGATAACCTTACCGGAGGCGCTTTGTTCAAACGACCATCTCCATCCGTCTTTGTGGAACACTCGCAGCGTCTCGTTTTCCATCAGGAAGGTCTTCGCGTTGTATGCGCGGAAGTGTTCCGAGAACACGTTGAAATTTTCGTAGGCGCAGAAAAACTTGTGGCAGCCTTCTAGTTCGTCTGTAAAACTCTTGCGGAAATTACCGGCGGGGCAGAACTTCGGGAAGTTCTGCAGCATGGCGGGGAGTACACGGGAGTAGTCCTTCCATGTGTCGAAGTCAAGGTGGGGAAGTTGCTGCGGTGGCGTGCGGCTTGCACCGCCCGGCGCTCCGGCGAACAAACTTACGCTGGAATCTTCGGCAAAATCAAGGGCGTTGTCCGTGCCGGCGACAATGCGGCTCGCACCGCTGATAGTACGGACAAGGTTCGCCTCGGCTGGGGCGTCCAGTTCGAGCGCGTCCTGGGCGCCGTCCTTGACGGTGTCCAGGTCGAAGCCGTGGATCCGGAACAGGATGGCCGGTTCGCCGTCGCTCTGTTCGGCGATTTTCAGGAAAGTCGCGACGAGGTACTTGCAGGGCTGGGCGTCCCGGCAGTCGCAGCCCATCTTGACCTTTTCGGGCTTGTCGAACAGCTGCACTCCGCTCTTCACTAGAAGGAGTTCGAGCGACGGGCTCATCGCCTTGTTGCCGAGCGCGAGCATCTCCGCCGGGTGCTGCCTCAGGATGCTGCGGAAGAGGCTTGCCTGTTCCGCAGGGAATTTCGGGAAGACGATGTAGTTGTTGTGAAGCCCGCCATTGGGCCCCTTGACCACGGAAATCACGCGGTTGTCCACGATGTCGACACTCGACACCTGGCCGCGCGTGGCATAGCGGACGCCCTGCTGAATGGCCTGTTCGCTGGCGCCATCGAGCAGCGTCTCAAGCCATTTTTTGCTCCACCATGAATTTCCGTAAGGTCCAAAATCCATGGGCCCAAATATAGCAAAATAACTGCACAAATGGATAAACTAACATCCGGGAATGTGCAATGCGCCCTTTTTAATCTTTTAAGCAGCGAACCGAATGACCGTAATTACCGATAATGTAATAACCGATGTTTCCATAAATTCTGTCATAGTGAAAATCCACGTGATACGGCCAATCCTCGGAAAAAAACGTGGATGTCCAAAAAGTTGCAAATTGACCCAACCCGGAAAAACTTCCATCTCCATTAAAGACTCCTGCAGCTAATGCGGAAAAGCCGATGGCATCCAATCCGTTTCCGCTCCCAATGTCAAATGTGTCATCCCAACTATGTGTAGCTTTTAACTTGTTGCCGGCCATTTTTTTCCCGCCAACGGCATTCATTAGGTTGTTGTTATAATCATACATTGTGGGTATACGCCAACCTTCGGGGCATACACCGCGAACTTGACTATCTCCGCAACGAGCAGGGCCGCCATACCCGCAACCTTCTCCATCGGTGCTGAACAGGGCTGCGCTATCCATGGCTGCACTCCACAGGTACAAGCGACCATAGACGGAACAATTGGCGGGATCGTTGTCGTAACAGAAGCTAGATGAATCCAATTCTGCAGTTGGCACCAAATACGCGTAATTCAGGTTCTCCGCCATCCAGGTTAGACTGTCAATCTTTACCGTCTTGTATGTCTGTCCGTCGCGAGGATCCGTCATGGTCCCGAATTCAACCGATACGCTCGATTGGATTTCCGAACTGCTAGACTCCTCTGTCGAGGAACTGGACTGTATTTTATCTTCATCACTGTCTTTAATACAACGAATCGAGGCTGTGTTATATTTTGTTAACTGACTAAAGTCAATGTCTCCCCATTGTGAAAGGCTTAATTGATAAGCATTGTATTCAGCTGTTTCCGTGGAGCTCCAGAAGCTAGCCCATTTGCCGAGCGCATCATATTCGGCACCCGCCTTTCCTGTCCTAAAACCGGCTGGCAATCCTGAAAAACAAAAATCATCAGTGCCGTTGCCGTCTTTTTTCGATATTTCTTCATAAACCCATCCGCTAGTGGACTTTAGCTTCGTTCCGACATCTGCATACGAATCGCCATTTGTTACGGTTTCTCTCAAGATATCAAATTCTTCCTTACTGGGGAGGTGCCAGCCTTCGGGGCATACACCGCGAATGACTCCGTTAGCAGAGCATCTGGCTAAATAGCCGCAATTTTTTCCGGCGGGGTCTAGTACACCTGCGCTATCCATGGCGGCGCTCCACCGGTACAGGCGGCCATAGGTTGTGCAATAGGTAGGATCGTTGTTATAGCAGAAGCTTGAAGAATCATGACCGAACGTAGGCTCTAGATAAGCATAGTTCAAGTTTTCCGCCATCCAGACTTGCTCCCCAATTTTCACGGTCTTGTACGTCTGACCGTCACGGGAATCCTTCAGAGTTCCGTAGTCGTAATTTTCACAAACCGAATGCACACTTGAGCTACTCCGCGGTTTTGAACTGGAAGAAACTTTCGAATTAGCTGCATTGGAACTTGAAGAACTTCGACTTTTGCTCGAAGAGCCTTTGGAAGACGAAGTCACCTCGCTTTCATCGATTTCCTCTTCGCTGGATGGAGAGTCATCCCCGTTAATGGTGCCGTTTTTCTCGCTACAAGCAGAAAGAGAAACAAGAATCGCCGCACACAGCAACGACAATGCAAACTTGAAAAACGTATTGGTGCGCATATAAGTCCTCTTACCATTGTAATAATAACAAAACAGAGCCTAACGTCTCTTTTTGCGCTTGCGGGCCAGCCGTTGCCGCTTGACGCTTTCCATGGAAACCTCGTGGAGAATGTCGAGGATGCGTTCGCGCGCATAGGAATCGTGGAGTTTCTTCCGTGTGACAAAGTCAAGCAGGTACACGCACAAAAGCAGGAATCCGACAAAAATCGAAAGCGATATGGGCCAAAGGTGGACTGAAAAATGGGTGGCGACAAGTCCGAATGCAGGGGGCATTATGATGGAACCGATGTAGGAACCGGCAAGCTGGATGCTGATTGCCTGGCTCGAAAGCGCTTCGCCGAATCGTGCCGGGGTCGCGTGGATGAGCGATGGGTAAACGGGCGCGCAACCGAGCCCGAGCAAACAAATGCAGATGGGCTGCATCCACAGCGGAAGCGGTAGAGAAAGTATAAGACATCCTGCGGCGACAATGAAGATTCCCGCATAAATTAAACGGTGGTCCGTAAACTTGATGGCGAAAAATCCGCTGGCGATTCTCCCGACCATGACGGAGGCGAACATCATTGAGACGCAAATGGCGCCCACCTCGGGCTTGAACCCGCAGGCAATCAGGTAGGTCCCGCACCAAAGACTGGTCGAGATTTCGAGGGCCGAGTAAAAGAAGAACGTCAAGAAAGAAAGCTTCATTCCTGGAACGCGGAGCGCTTTGCGGAAACCGAAAGAAGGCGGTTTGTTCTTGAGGGCGTTTGTTCTGCCTTGCTCGGTGTTGCTGGATTCGATTTTTTTCCATAGCGGCAGTGAAACAAAAACCAGGGCGAATACGATTGCCAAAATGACCGCGACGATTTCGTAAGCCCCGCGCCACTGGCTGCCGAACAGAATCGAAAGTGACAAGATGGCCGGACTCAGCGTTGCCCCGATTCCCCAGCTTGCATGCAACCAGCTCGTGTGCTTGGATTCAAGATGGACCGCCGCAAAGTTGTTCATGGCCACGTCGACGGCTCCAGCGCCAATGCCCATTGGGATAGCCAACAAGCAGAGCATGCCGAATGAACTCGCGAAACCGTAGCCGACAGACGCAAGGGCGGTTGCCGCAATGCTGAACGCGACGAGTTTCCCGGTCCCCAAAATGCGAAGGAACTTCGGCGTAAGAAGGCTAGAGACGATTGTCCCGAGCGACGTGATGATGGATAGGATGCCCGCTGCCGAAATGGGCGCTGCAAGGTCCAGCCGCATCAGCGGCCAGGCGGCCCCGAGAATGGTGTCGGGAAGGCCCAACCCAATGAATGCGACGTATATGACCACCAGCAAGAAAAACATCGAGTGTAATTTATAAATATTTCAGAATGTTTTATTATCTTTTTTTTGATGATGATAAATTTTTTTAGTGCAAGTAAAATAGTCTTGTATGTAGGGATGTTTGCGGCCTTGCTTTGCTGCGCTTGTGACTCGGAAGAGTCCTCGGATTGCTGCGGCCCCGAATTATCGGAGGATAGTTATTATCGAGAGACGAAATACTCTGTGGAAGTCTCTTTTTATGATCCGATTTCGATTACCGTTAGGAACCATTCCGTCAAGTGTTCCCAAGTGACAGGGAAGTGTATCGGAGAATTCAGTGCTTACGGCTATACGGACGATACCGGACTTGACCGTTTCCAATACGACAATTGGAATTTGGTCTATAGTTCGCCATTGCAGGTTAGCTGGGACAGTTCGACATGGGTGCCGCTGAATTTCCAGTACAATCATTATTTTGAAATGGATTCCAGTATGGTTCTCACTCTTTATTTTAGGGATTCCGCCGACATATCCCGGGTAAAGAAATATGAGGCCGATCTCTCCAAAACAAGAATCAACGTGACGCAAGAGCGAGACTCCATCTTAACCATCGAAGAGTCCGATTCCACGGTCGTAACACTTCTGGACGCTCCTAAAACAGTTATTGACCGGTATCCCTTTAGAGTGACAAAGACAGCGGCGAGTCATTATGAAAAATGCATTCCCTTGAGTACGCCTGTAAAGGTCTCATGTCCACCGACATACCACGACTGCATTGCCTTGGATAGCGCCTGGTCGCCTCGTGCATTTTGTGTGGAATTCGTGAATGAGGAAATTTCACTCGACTCCGACAAAATATATAGGGAATTTCCTGAACGTGACTTGGAACGGTTCGAAATAGAAACTTTGAAAAATCTTTTTGTGACCATGGAAGATTCCTTGGCGTTTTTGTTGAAACGGGTTGAATGTCTTGCTAATGATGGATCTTGTGTGGCAACATTCCGTTTTTATCTGGATACGCTGGTATCGTCGGCAATGGAGGTCGGGAATGATAAAGACGGTTGGGTTCACCTGAACAATAAGCCTTTCTCGGTATCCTTAGATTCGTCATTCGAATTTAGTTTTGCTGTTCAGGATTCTAGCGGAAAGTCCAAGAAGTTCCATTTGGACATGTCGTTCTTGAAAAAGCGCATGCTCCATGTCGATCGCCAGTGCAACGTAACGCTCCCGCCAGAAATGTCCATCGAAAAAATGCATCTTTATTATGCCTTTATGGATTCCACTTACGAGATAAAGGACCTGGATACATTGATTCATTACCCGGAGGGCTTGGATTTTGAACATTGTGACGGCAATTATTGGTGCCGAGGCCAGCAATACGCCTATACGTCCTATAATATGCATTTCAGGGCTGAACTGGATTCCTGCTGGCTCCCTTCCAAGATTTTTGTGGATAACGACTCCGCTACGGCATGCCTCTTGGATAATGGCGAACACGCTTCGGGGCGTTTAATTTGCAAAGAACGAAATTACAAAGTGCTTCGTTACCAGTACATCCCAGAGGGCGTGCAGGATTCCTCCCGACGAGTGATGTACTTGCTCGGCGAAAGTTACCGCAATAAAAAATACACCTGGGAAGAGGCTCAAACGGCATGCCCCAACGGCTGGCATGTTCCTACCCGCAAAGATATGGAATTGCTTGAAAAGGCGGATGCGGTGGAAGATTTTGATAGAGATTTCTGGATTCAGGGTGTATCTGCCAAGGATGACACTCTTGCTGTCCGCTGTATGTTGAACCATGATTTGGAGGAGAGACCATGAGAAAAATTCTTCTGCTATTAACGACTTTTCTGATTCTTGCGGTCGGTACTTCCTGCAGCAACAGCGAAATACTTTCTTCCGCAAATACACAAACGGTAGAAGAGATATGTTCGGATTGCGATTCCATCTTCATGCCTAGTTATCATGTGCATTCCGATTCCATTGTGACGGCTGATGGCGAAGTCTTCTTTGTCAAAAATTATGACTGCAATCATGATTCCTTAACTTGCTCCGTATATTTTGTTGGTTTCAATACGATTGAAAAGTGGGAAATGGATACGGTTGTTTTTTATCAGGACTCCACGGTGGTAATGCATGACCTAGTAGGGATTTCCAGCAAAAAGGGAATATCACTAAAACTCAATATGGACAAATTAAGAAAGTTCATGCTGAACGTGAAAGATTCTAGCTGTCAGTTCGATTATCCAAAAAATAAGGATACTGCAGAATACCGAATGTACAATGGCCATTATTATGTTGTCGCCAATCACGCTCTTCTTTCTCTCAAGGTGGATGGAAAGGAGTATGACCTTGGGAAAAGCTTGAAACTTAAAATTTATCATAAGGGTACTGAGAAAGAGCGTACGGAACTTGTTGAAGATGAATACGATAAAAACAGGTACGCCTATGGCTTTGACTATGGTCCACGCAAATTGTATTTCGATGGCGACGAGGTTGCATGCTTACTTTCTAACTTTTATTTTTCCGACAGCTGGAATTCCAAATTGGCCGTCTGCAATGACATATCGGTTAAGACGACTGCCTACTCGTATGGCTCTGACTACATTGTGTGCGATGGAGGAGACATCTATAAGGTGGATTACGAATCAGCGACAAATTCCCGCTGGTTTGTGAAAGATTTCGTTGTAAACGATGGAACCTTTGCAGATTCGCTCTTTACCTGGGGGCAGGCCATGGGTGTACTAGGAAAAAGATTGGATCCCCAGATCGTTGTCTTGTACAAGGCTACTGCCGAGGGGGATTCTTCGGAAAAAGACCTTGATGTCGACAGCTTGTATTCTTGGGCCGATTACTCGTACGCATCGCTTGAAACGAATGCCAAGGGACTTTGTCCTGTAGGTTGGCATGTGTCTTCGAAATACGACTGGGAAAAACTGCGCGAATACTACCAGGGGAACGTTTACTATTCCTTGAGATTCAGCAGCTATCAGGAAGGAGACTACTGGACAACGGAGCAGGAAAGCGATACGACCGCTTATTACCAGGAATTTATCCACTCCGACACCATCCCCGAAATCAAGATTGCCAATAAGCTACAGAAAAAGGCAATCCGCTGCGTTGAAAACAAGTAGGGAAAATAGATTTCATCAACAAACGCAGGCCCTGAACGAGCCTGCGTTTTAATATTTATCTTTTACGCATGAACATTCTTAAGAAAACCTTTATCGCGATAGCCCTTTGCGGTGCTGCTCTGTGCAGCTTTGCCGCCGATGTCAAACCTTATGTGGATGCCGAGGCACTCCCGGATGCGCTGAACTATTACCCTGCACCTCCCGACACCATGTCGCCGCAGTTCATGTACGACATTTCGCAGTACGAATGGGGTAAAAAGATGCGGCAGGATTCTGCACGCGCGGCTCTTGCGGTTGCCCAGGCGGCAGAAACCATCGAAGAGATGGCCGCAATGTTCAGTGAACCTTTCGGGATGGAAATATCGGCAAAGAAGACGCCTGCCATTATGAACTTGCTTGAACGCGGAGTCCTGACACTTAGAAAAGTGGGGAGCAAGGCAAAAAGGCACTACATGAGGCGCCGCCCTTACGACCGTTTCAATGAGCCGACGCTTGTCCCTGCCGAAGAAGAAAGACTAAGAACAAACGGATCATTCCCGTCGGGACATACCTTACGCGCCTGGTCGATGGCTTTACTGCTGATTGAAGTGAACCCGGCTGCACAGGATGCCCTGCTGAAATACGCCTACGAATGGGGACAGAGCCGCGTAATTGCTGGGTATCATTGGCAAAGCGACGTGGATGCATCGAAGGTGATTGCTTCAAGCGCCTATCCGAGCCTGCATGCGAACGAAGCCTTCATGGCTGACATGCGCAAAGCCCAGGCGGAATTCAAGAAACTGAAGGCCGCTGCAGGGAAGGCTGCGGCAACGAAGACCGGGAAGAAGTAAGTCGCTGCAGATCCAGTAAGAATTGAAAAAAACGCAGGCTCAACCGAGTCTGCGTTTCATTCTAAATGTCATCCCCGACTTAATTACCGCACAACCTTGCGGTCATCAGCGGTCATTTCGAGGAACTGGGCGACAGTCATCTGACCCTTGTCGCCTTCCTTTCTCTTGTTGACTGCGATAACGCCTTCAGCCTGTTCCTTTTCGCCTACAATAATCTTGTACGGAATCTTCTGCAGTTCGCACTGGCGGATCTTGTAGCCGAGCTTCTCATTCGACTCGTCGACTTCCACGCGGACGCCGGCGTTCACGAGTTCCTTCTCGACCTTCTTTGCGTAGTCAACGAACTTCTCGGAAATCGGGAGCACGCGGGCCTGAACCGGAGCGAGCCACAGCGGGAAATCGCCCATGAATTCTTCAATCAAAATGCCGA
>CAMZDZ010000063.1 GCA_947305535.1 uncultured Fibrobacter sp. | reverse complement strand
TAACGCCGCGCATCAAAATTTCAAGCTGTTCTTTTACAGGACGGAATTGCATATTGTTTTAGTGGTTAGTGGTTAGTGATTAATGGTTAGTAGTTAAAATGAATCTAACGACGCCAATCACTGAAAGCCCATGTAGAAGGAATGGATAATCATAACGGGGATAAATATAGAATTAGACGGGAGGCGTGGTTCGACGGGCTCACCGACCAAGACAAGAGATGTGACCTAAAACAAAACGAAAAAAGCACACTCATGCACAACACCAGCGTTTATTATATATTTTTCTTTACATTCGTCTAAGAAGGGGCAGTTATGAATTTCCGCATCATTTTTTCTTGCATTTTGGGCATCGCCATACTCTCATCCTGTTCCGGATGGAAAAGAACTTCCAAAACAACCTTTACAACAAATTCCTCATCCCAACACGTGAACGTGGATGTAAAAGGGAAGCATTTCAATCTTACCGCCGACGATGACAACGCCACACTGACAATCGGGTCAAAGCCGGATAAAAATTCCAATACGACATACCTCTTCAAAGATGACGAGGCCGAAATCATAGACGACAAGCATTTCCTGAACGGAGACAGATGCAAACGCTGCGATTACCTCATCAAGAGAGAAAACAGCCAGGGTAATTTAGAGGAATCCGAAGTCTCCAACAAATACAAGAACGGAGAGGAACGCGAATACCACCACGGCAGGATTATCAGATCGTCCTATTACGTAGACGGAGCAAAATCGGGCATGGAGTATACATATGCCAACGAAAAGATTGTCGATTCCGTATATATCGAGACAATCTACAACAACCAATGGGACGAGCCAAGGCTCCGTAAGGCGCTCCCCGCTCCAGCTTCCAACTATATATATAGTTTGTACTTTAAAGAAAATTATTACGGCTTCGCCATTACCACCTACGACAGCATGGCAACACATATCTACCACAAGGCCCTAAACGACACCACCTCCGGATTGCCCCTTGTCGCGACCATCGAATACAAAAACCGCAGGGAACCATCCAATTTCAAGGTGAATCTGAGAAAACCATTTTTCGAGACCCTGGAATACGAGAACAACGAACTTGCAGCAAGGAAAAAGATTAAAGGCAACATAACCGTCTATGATTTCAAGAAAGACCAGTACCTAAAGGAACTATACCCCAACGGGAAAACCAAGCACAACATTGTCGGCGGGGTCCGCTCGAAAGCGGACGAATCCTGGCAATGCTCCGGAGAATGCCATTCAAAAAGTTTTTACGAAAACGGGACAAGATGGGAAGAGTCTTATTACACGAATGGAAAAATCAAGCAGGAAATGCGATGGAACCGCCAAAACGTCTTGGTGTACGACTGCAATTATCCCCGATACAGTAAGTCGTTCTATGACGACGGATCGCTGGAACAGGAAATGCGAGGCGAATTGAAGTTCGACACGCTCAACATCATTGCAATCAAGAACGGATTCGTGAAGGAATTCTACCCTGACGGAAAGCCCAAAAGGGACGACACCTACGAAGATGGGAAATATGTAACACACAAAACATGGTACCCTAACGGAAACATCGACATCGAGGCCGAAGTCCCAAAATACATGAAACAGTATGACGAGAACGGGCAACTTGAAAAATCGGATGAAGGAGAAATAAAACAGGAAAACGACGAACTCGTATTGGTCAACGGAACGCTCAAGCTCTGGTATCCAAACGGGAAGCTGGCATTGGAAGCGCAAAAGAAGGACAACAACATCATTACAGCAAAGACATGGGATTCTACGGGTTTCCAGGAAGTCGATTTTGAACGAGGCAAGTACCTAAAATCATTTGCAAATGCAGAACACAGCCTGCGCGTTGAATGGAGCGGCAGCGTCGTCTTCGACGGCGTCAACGAATATTCCTGCAACGGGGACTGCACGAAAAAGACATACGATTCTACGGGGAAGAAGACTACCGAAAAAGTTTTCCATTACGATACGTTACTATCCAAAAAAAGTTGGAATAGCAAGAATGGACAATTGGAAATGGATTACAACAGCAATTCCTACCTGAAACAGTATTCCAAATCCCAAAAATTACTGGTTCATTTCAAAGGGAAAAGTACATGCACAGACACGCTCGCATTTATCGACGGAACAGAAACACGCTATTACGAGAACGGCAAGAAATCATCCGAAACCGTCTGGAAAGACGGGAACGCCACAGGCCGAAAGGAATGGAACGATAGCGGCAAGCTCACCACGGAATTCGAGTTCAACAAGACTCTTGTCACCTATTACCCCAACGCCAAAGCAGTCAAGATGCGTTACGAAGGAACCGTCTATTTCAACGATCACAGCAAGAAATATATCGTAACAGACGGCACGCTGCAACTATTTGACGAAAAAGGGAACCTGACTAGCACAAAGAAATACGTCAAAGGCTACCCGGTCGGTTCATAATAACATTTTTCCGTACACCCCGTCACGCGAAATTAGCACATGGTTGCGCCCTCAAATTCCCTTGTATATATTCAAGAGGAACGTTTTTGAGGAGGGTTCCTATGTCTAATCGCATTTGGAAATACATCGTTTTAGCACTGGTTGGAACATTCTGGGCCGGATGCGGGGACGATAAAAGCAGCCAGCCCACAGGTTCCGTATGCCAATATGGGACCTCCCTTGCGACCTACACAAGTGACTATTCAACGGAAGATGTCGAAGAAGTTGCATTCCAGAAAGCACGGAACGCGACCCACGACAAAATTGACAGCATCATGAAGAAATCCGGCAAATCAGAATGCCTCAAGGAGATGCTCGACACCATCCCCGCATTAGTCCAGCAGCAAGACACGACACAGGAAATCTCCATTCCCAAGGACGTCGTTTGCAGCGATGGCGAAACACGTCTGTCTGACGAATACCTCCAGATGGAAAAGAAAAGAGCACGCTACTACGAAAAGCTAGACAGCATTTACAGTGCGCAAATCGAAGTGTTCGACAATCAAATCGAGAACTGTCTAAAGCCTCAAGCCCTTTACCGACTCGCTGCGGACACAAGCGTCTCCTGCGAGCGGAAATCCATAGAAGTCGACAAATGTATCACCAAAAAAGTTGGCGTGAGCATATGCAGAACCAGCTATCATTCTATAGACATAGGACCTGAAATATTCTGTTTTAAAGATACTGTTATAATAGACTCTATTTGGAAAAGCCTAAAAAAAATTACTCCTGATGAATTGAGGAACCAACTCGAAAACAACCAGACGCTTTCAATTGAGGAACTCTCTCAATTAGAAGACAAACTTGAAGACATAAGTACATACATCGATTATCGTCTAGGAAGTATGAAGTGCGATTCCTCAAAAATAACCCTCCAATATCAATATAGATGCAACAACAACGAAACCTATAGCGAAGACGAATATAGAGAGAAAGACTTTTTAATTTACTCCAATGAAGAATTCTCCCAAAAGTTTCCTGCGGAAAGCCAGGATTCTACTCCAGAGACAATCAACGATTCTAGCACCACCTCTGTTACACCATCCCCTCTTTGCCAAAAGACAGATTTTACGACAGGCTTCGAAATACAAAACCTTTTTTCCGAAGTGGCATTCAACAAGATTGACAGTATCAGTAAGGCCCTTTCAGAGGATAACGAATGCCTAAGCTCCATACAACCCGTCAAATTCTGGTCATGCGATGAAATTAACTTCGAATCCTGCAACGATTGGTTTTTAATCGCAAGAAAGCAAATCTGCGACGGGGACACGATTGTAAACCCACGCTACCAAGCAAAACTTGATTCAAACGAAGCGTACATCAACAAGCAAATCGAGGAGTGCTTAAAGAAATAAGAAGCGCTTACTTTCCAAAACCAGCGAGGTCTATGCCGAGCTGGTTTATTTTATACGTAAGAATACGCGGAGTCGTAGAGAGGCTGCGGGCAGCGGCGGCAATCTTTCCCTTGCTGCTCTTGAGAGCATCGCAGATGATGTCCTTCTCGTAGGCCTCGACCATGCGCTTCAAATTTCCGGAAACGGGAGTGCCGCTCGTTTCGGCGGTTTGGAGCGTGGTCGGGAAATGGTGCGGGTAGATGACGTCCTCGTCGGTCACGAGCACGGCGCGTTCAATACCGTTCTCGAGTTCGCGGACATTTCCGGGCCACGGGTAGCTCATGAGCATGTTGATGGTCGTTCGTGCGAGGCGGCGCACGTTCTTCCCTACGATGCGGCAGTAATGCTCCACGAAATGGTCCGCCAACAGCACAATGTCTGTCTTGCGGTTGCGCAGCGGCGGCACGTAAATCGGGAAGATGTGCAGCTGGTAATAAAGGTCTTCGCGGAAGGTGCCTTCTTCCACCATCTGCTGCAAGTTTTTCGTGGTGGCCGCAATCACGCGGACGTTCACCTTTTTCGCGATGCGGGCGCCGATGCGCTCGACTTCGCCGTGCTGCATCAGCCGCAAGAGCTTTACCTGCAAGTTCGGCGAAAGCTCGCCCACTTCGTCCAAAAAGAGCGTGCCGCCTTCGGCCTGTTCTACGCGGCCCGGCGTCTCGGCGAGAACGCCCACCAGGGCACCGCGCTCGCTGCCGAATAGCTCGCGGTCCAGCACGGATTCGGGCATCGAGGCGCAGTGGACGCGGACGAACGGGCCCATGTTGCGATCGGAGCGGTAGTGGATGGCCTCGGCCACGAGCCCCTTGCCCGTGCCGACCTCGCCCACGATGAGCGCGGGCAGGGGGCTGCGGGAAACCTGGTCGATCTGCGCGTACACGCGCTGCATCTCGCTCGAACGCCCGATGATATTGTCGGGCTGGAAACGGTCCTTGAGCTCGAGCGTCAATCGTTCGTTTTCGGCCTTGAGTATTTCGTTCTCTTCGCGGGCTTCGCGACGGAGCTTGACCGCCGCGGCCAACATCTGCGCGATGATTTCTAACAGGCGAAGCTTTTCGGGGAGTTCTTCTTCGACCGGGTTCTGCACGTCGGCACTGAAGGCGCCGATAACCTGGTGCTCCATAATCACGGGCACGCAGAGGAACGCCTTGTCTTCCGTCTTGCCGCGGCCCGTACGGTCGAGGAAGTCCGGATCTTTCGCGACGGAAGGAATGATAATCGGCTTACCCGTTTCGACGACGCGACCCGTGATGCCCTCGCCCACCTTGTAGCGGCCCTTGCGCGCCTGGCGGCTCGAAAGGCCTTCCGCAATTTCAATCGAGATTTCGCCCGTGTGGCGGTTGTAAAGAGTAAGTGTCGCATGCTCCACGCCCATCGTGGATTCCACCACTTCCAAAATCGGGTGCGCGACGCTCTCGAAATCAAGCGTCTGGTTCAGGATGGAACTAATCTTGTAGAGCAGTTCCAGTTCCTGGATTTTAGATTGCGTCGTGGACATAGGCAGTACAGATCAATCTAGATAGTGATCGATCTTGTTGAAATCAAGCTCTTCATCCCATTTTTGGCAGGAACTTTTGTTCAGTCTGGCATCGCTAATTTCGCATTCAATAGCCTTGTTGCCCCTTTCGGAATATACGGCCCATATTCCATTATATCGAACGGCGCCTTCAGTATCATTTAAAAAATCACCCCGATAATCGGCCATAATTTGACCGTTCTCGTAGTATTGCAGTTCATATTTTTTCTCGACATCCATGTCATAAAGGATCTTATCATCAATCCGATGCATTATCCTCGTGACCCGGCCATCAATATGCCACACATCAAAAACGGCTTTTAGCTTGTTCCTCAGAACGTCATCTTTTTCGCCACCGTAGTTCACATGCACCAAGTAAACTGTCGCGCTTTCATCATCATCGCGCTTCATGACGGCGTCCATGATATAACCGTTGACCAAATTAAACTTCAGATGCTTCCTGTAATCAAATTCGTCTTGTAGAATAAATGTCATTAGGATTTTCCGCACGGCAGGATGCGTTTTTTCTTTAATCTGTTCCAAGCTCATACTGCCGGCACTAACATCATAGGTCGTATCGAGTCCGACATTGTTCTTATACGCATTCGAAAGTTCTGGAGCGTACGTTTTTTGTTCCAGCCGGTTCATTCGGTAGAAGAAGCCCATACAGCCCGTCAACTGGAATATGAGCATGGTCAGCATCAGGAAAGACAATTCACGCACAAAGTACTCCTTGGGAATTTTTCAAGTAGCCTACAAAGGAAATATAAAACTATTCTAAGCTTATTCAAAAAAAATTCCCCGGCCATGGTTCGACTATACTCACCACTGGCGCCGGGGATGACAATGTGGAGTGAAGGCTTTCCGCTCTCAGTTATTACTTCAATGCTTCCTGCACCAAAGCGCTGGCGCGCTTGGCGTCGAAACGGCCCTTGACCTTCGGGGAAAGTTCCTTCATGATCTTGCCCATGTCCTTCGGGCTTGCGGCACCGGTCGCGGCCTTGATTTCGGCGATGAGGGCCTTGACTTCGTCTTCGCTCATTTCGGCAGGCATATACTTGCGGTACAGGGCGATGCAGCCTTCTTCTTCGGGAATCTTGTCCAAGAAGCCACCCTTCTTGAGGATTTCGATGGATTCCTGCTTCTGCTTCACACTCTTGGCCAGGACGTCGATGCACATCGCGTCGGTAATAGTGTCCATGATTTGAGCCGGAGCGGCACCAGCCTTCATGGCTTCGTTCTTGATGTCAGAATGGAGCGTACGGAGCGTTCCGAGAGTTACGGCATCGTGAGCCTTCATTGCAGTCTTGATGTCGTCGAGAATTTTTGTTAAAAGTTCACTTGCCATAATATATCCTTTTGCTGATTTTTAATGAAATGCCGATGCCGGAATGGAGTCCGGCATGACCGTAAGCACCATAAAACACCTAACGAGTCATCGGCACTCACCGACAACTCATTAAAGTTTAGCAAAAAATATCCGATTAGCGAATCGAATTAGTAGAGACGCTTGCGGTTCTGGTCAGCAATCTCTTTGAGACGCTTGCGACGAGCAGCCGTTTCAATACGCTTCTTTTCTTCGGAGGGCTTTTCGAAGCGCTGGCGCTTCTTGACATCGGAAATGATACCGTTCTTTTCGCAAGACTTGGTGAAACGCTTGAGAGCGCGTTCGAAAGGTTCGTTGGACTTAACAATAACGCCGATCACGATAATCCTTTGGTTAAAAATTTCAGTTTGAGAGCCCAAATATATTTATAATTGTCCACTTCGTCAAGGGAGCGAGGAAGGCGTTTTTGCAGGTCCTTTTCGAACAAAAGCCCCCTTTTTTACCAAAAAACAAAAAAAATTTCCATAAATATGCGATTTTTCGCCCATATAACTTGCGTAAAATCAAAGACTTATGTATATTATCGCATGATATGTAACTATTTTTTAATTGATAGTTACCTAACAAACATTACCGGAGTTTTGAATGAAATCTCTTTCGGCTTACAAACTCAGCATGGGCGCCATCGCCTGTGCGTTCTTCGTCGCATGTTCCCAGGGCGACCAAGACGTCGTTCCCCAGATGGACAAATCCAAGGCCACTCCTTCCGCCCAGCCCGTAAAGAAGGCTGACGCCCCCGCAGAAGAGGAACCGGAACTTGTCCCGCTCAAGTCGCTTTCCGGCGACAATTCAGCCGAAGCCGCTACGGAAGCCGCCGCTCCCGCCCCGGCAAAAGCGGCACCGGTCTTCTCCGGCAGCAACCAGCCCCAGCAAGACGGGCAATACGTCATTCAGGTCGGCATCAAGCCCAGCAGGAAGGCTGCCCAGGCTATCGCCGACAAGCTTGCCGAAAGCAACATTTCCGCCTACCTGGTCGAGGTCGAGAACCCCGGCGAACTGGAAGGCACCTACTACCGCGTCCGTGTCGGTTACTTTAGCACTATCGCCAGCGCACAGGCCTACGGCAAGGAAGTCATTGCGGCACTGAACCTCGACTGGTGGGTCGACAACCGCAGCAACGACCAGGTCGGCAACCCCTCCGGCGGCTACTACGGCGGATCGCAGTCCTACGACGACTCTCAGTCTTACGAAGAAGAAGAACCGGCTCCTGCTCCGGAACCTGAACCCGCACCGGCACCGGCTCCTGCCAAGGAAGCTGCTCCGGCACCGGCTCCCGCAGCTCAGCCCGCTCCGGCTCCCGCCAAACCGGCACCGGCTCCCGAGGCCAAACCCGCTCCGGCACCGGCTCCCGCAGCCCAGCCCGCTCCGGCTCCCGCCAAACCGGCTCCGGCACCCGAGGCCAAACCGGCACCCGCTCCGGCACCCGCAGCCAAGCCTGCTCCCGCACCGGCTCCTGCCCAGGCCGCAGCCCCGGCACCCGCTCCGGCCGCCAAACCGGCTCCGGCACCTGCACCCGCAGCCAAGCCCGCCCCGGCTCCGGCTCAGGAAGAGGAAGAAGAGGTTGTCGAAGAGGTCGTGGAAGAATACGACCCCAGCAAGCAGGCTCCCGCCAACGACGTTGTCGACGACTGGGAATAACGAAAAATTTTCAAGCATTAAAAAAGAGCCCTCCGGGGCTCTTTTTTATTTTATTCAAATTCGGCTAAATGTATTCATCATATTCGCCACTTTCATACTCTTCTTTGCCATCATCGCACAATTCTTCAAATTCTTTTTGATGACCGCTCAAAGAGCCTTCGTCATATTCACTTGTTTTTATTGCATTCGAAGAACACGTGACGGTCATGGATCCATTCCAGTGTTCCGCCTCTTCCTTCCAGTATTCGCAAAAGTTCTTCGCAAATTCAGCGTTCGCATACCACATTTCCGTTTCTATACTGAGTCTTCCGTCACGGCCCGAAACGGTCGAAACATAGGAAGCCATACCCTCGATACGCTGATCGACTTTTACGGAATTGCTCGTCGAAGTCACGGTGCAAGAGTATTTTCCCGAAACAACTTTCTTGCTGATAGGAGCATCATCTATCTCATCCTCGCTATCAGCAACATCGTCAGGGTCGTCCACCTCAGGCGAAGTCGGTTCCTGCGTCTCTTCAGCAGCCCAAGGCTCATCAGAACCCTCATCGGCATCGATGATGCCCGGCACAACCGGATTATCTCCTTCAGAGATTCCCTGAGAGGGGTTGGCACCATGATTGCCCGTTTCGTCCTTCACGCTGGCCGGAGTTGTCGAGTCTTCGGAATTCTCTTCGACGCCGGGAGCCGAGGAAACAGACTTGCTGCTATCGCCGCTGCACGCCACCAAACCAATCGCAGCCAGCATCATGGCTACGGAGCCCATTTTCTTTATAAACATATGATTCTCCATTTCGTGAATAGGAAACTCCCCTAAATCTAACCTTTTTAGAAACAGATGTTTTTTCTAAATTTGGCAACATGCCTACAAAGAAGCCCAAAGTATTCGTCGTCCACCTCGGATGCGCCAAAAACCAGGTCGATGCGGAGAACCTCGTCGGCGAAATGCTGCACGCGGGTTTTGCCACCTGTGACAGCGCCGCCAAGGCGGACTACATCCTGGTGAACACCTGCGGATTCATCGAGGCCGCGAAGGAAGAATCCATCAACGCAATCCTCGCCCAGGTCAAGGGCAAGAAGGCAAAGCAGAAACTGATTGTCTCGGGCTGCCTTTCGGGCCGCTACGGCAAGGACCTCGAGAACGAAATCCCCGAAGTGGACTACTGGGTGGGCACGTACAAGCCGGGCGAACTTTTGAAGAAGATGGGCATCGTGGCACCGCAAAGCTGCGATGCCGAGAACCTCCCGCGCATGAACCTCGGCGGTTTCAAGCACCACGCCTACCTGAAGATTGCCGAAGGCTGCAACCGCCGTTGTGCCTACTGCGCCATCCCCCTCATCCGCGGCAAGCAGGTTTCGCGTAGCATCGAGGACATCGTCGCCGAGGCGAAGGAACTCGAAGCGCAGGGCGTGCAAGAAATTACGCTCATCGCGCAGGACACGACCTACTTCGGGCGCGAGAAGGGCAAGAAGGGCGGCACGCTCGCCCAGCTCCTGAAGGCAATCCTCGACAACACGAACATCCCGTGGATCCGCACGCTGTACTGGTACCCGATGTTCGTGGACGACGAACTCCTGGACCTGATGGCAAAGGAACCGCGTCTCGTGAAGTACGTGGACATGCCCATCCAGCATGCGAGCGACAACGTGCTCAAGAACATGAAGCGCAACTACCGCAAGAAGGAACTCGTGGATATTCTGCACAAGATCCGCGAGCGCATTCCCGGAGTCACGCTCCGCACAACGGTCCTGGTCGGTTTCCCCGGCGAGACGCACGAAGATTTCGAAGAGCTGATGGAGCTCCTGGAAGACATCCAGTTCGACCACCTGGGCGGGTTCGTATTCAGCCCCGAGGAAGGCACGCCCGTGATGGAGATGGACCTGCCCGCCGTCGACGAGAGCGAGGCCCGCGCAAGGCTCGACGCCGTGACCGACCTGCAGGAAGAACTCGACGCAGAACATGCCGAGGCAATGATCGGAAAGACCGTCCGCATCATCATCGACCAGGTCGCCGAAGAAAGCGAATACCATTTCTACGGTCGTACCGAAGGCAACTCGATGGAAAACGACGACATCGTGAAAGTGCTGGAAGGCGACGGCGACGTGGGAGAATTCCACGACGCGCTGGTGGTGGACGCCGAGCCGCACGAACTCATCGTGAAGTTGATAGATAGTGATTAGACGAAAGACGAGAGACGAGAGAAAAAAAATCGCGGCAAAGCCAATTCATACTAACCACTATATTTCTCACCCCTCACTGCTCATAGCTCACTACTCACCGCCGACACCTCGTGCCTGGGACCTCGTACCTGGAGCCTTGTCTATTTTACTATATTTCGCAAACCGAAATCGGATGGGTTCCGCCCAGAGCGGAACTACATTGGCCGAGCCCGTGTATCACAATGGATAGTGTCCTTCCCTCCGAAGGAAGGTATTCCGGTTCGATTCCGGACATGGGTATAAAAAAGCCTGTCACACTCGTGGCAGGCTTTTTTTTCTGTAATTCTTTTACGATTAGTCGTCGCGGCCAGCTTTTTCGCGTTCCTTTTCGCGTTCACGGCGGCGTTTTTCCGTATCATCCGGGAAGAATTCCGGCAATGCGTAACCAATGGCGATGCCGAACACTATACCAGTCTTGTTCATGCCATCAGGATTCACGACGACGGATACGGGAGTCTGGTCCGTCTTGGAAGTCACATCGAAACTGGGGTTATCAAGTCCCTTGGACTTCAGTTCAGGAGCATAGTACATGCCGAAGGAGAACTGAAGGTAATACCATTCGTTGGTCAAGTAAGTGATAAGGGCATCGAACTGGACACCGTTGACCTTGATGAGGGGACGCATATTGTCCTTGTCCGGGCGGATATCGTGATCGAAATACACCGTACCGTAAGAAACAGAAATACCAAGATGCAGCGGGTTCTTCGGGAACAGGTAGTAGTTAAGGCCC
Source organism: uncultured Fibrobacter sp. (assembly GCA_947305535.1). Classification (GTDB taxonomy): domain Bacteria; phylum Fibrobacterota; class Fibrobacteria; order Fibrobacterales; family Fibrobacteraceae; genus Fibrobacter. The sequence continues at coordinate 2,150 of CAMZDZ010000063.1, read as the reverse complement.
ACCTTGTAACCGATGCCGCCTTCAAGGTCGATATTCGAGAAGTCGTTATCTTCACCCTTCGGGAGGAAGCCGAACGAACCATAGAGGGCCGCATGCCAGCGGGTAATGTATTCGACACCGGCGCCAAAGCCCATGCCCATACCCGTCTCGCCCATGAACGGATAGCGAGAGCCCATACCCAGCTGGAGAACAAGGCGATCCTTCAGCCAGTCACGACGACGCAGCGAGTTCGCATACTCGTCAAGGCGCTGTTCCTCTTCGAATTTCTGGCGGGACAGGCGCTCTTCCATCTGGGCGCTGGTGTACTGACTGGTATCTTCCTCGTCTTCCTCGTCATCATCGTCGTCGTTGCTCTTGGCAGCCGCAGCGGAATTTTCCTCAGGAGCCGAGATGAACTCGTCATCTTCTTTTTCTTCTTTCTTGGGTTCCTCTACGACCTGTTCGGTCTTCTTGACCGCTTTCTTAGGAGGAGCCTTCTTCGCCGCTTTTTTAGGGGCGGCAGAAGCAAAAGCGACAAACAGGAACAAGCATACAAGCAAAATGAGTTTTTTTGACATCAAAAGCCTCAAAACGAAGTTTTACCTTTGGAATATAATTTAATAAAACGAAATATTTCCAAACCAGCGTGTAAAAGTTGTTTTATGTAAGCTCTATTTCGAGGTCAATTTCGCCTTGATGCTTCCAAGCGCAATTTCGCACTGCATAAGCACGGGAATGCGCTTGTCATCGTCGGTCAACCAGATGAAAATGCGGCCTTTGGAGTTGAAAATCCCGTCTCCGTCGAGCACGGGCTCCACCTTGACCGTTTTTACCTTGCCAATGGCGGTCTTGAGTTCCTCTTTCCCGTGAACCAGCACCTTCAGTTCATAGCGTTTCTTGCCGCTCACTGCCGAAAAATGGGAGGTATCCCCGACCGTAAGCGGGAGCGTCCTCACCAGGTAAAACGCCGACATGATGCTGTGCTCCATGCCCTGGATAGTGACCGCGGTATCTGCGGAGCGCTTGACCTGCCTTTTTTCGGGCGGATCCAGGAAGACCGTGTCGGAAAGCCAGGCCTTCTCGCCCTTGCGGTCGAACCGGATGACGGACTTGTTGTGGAAGCTGCCCTCATGGAGCGTCTTGCGGAAGACTTCCGTCATCAGGCCCTTGTTGCGGACGCGCGTGTAGATCGTGTCGGCCACAGGATAGATCTTTTTCAAGACGCCGTTATCGTGCGCCAGGGAGTAGAATTCCGTCTTCCCGTCCTTCGTCGGGCGGACCTCCAAGGTCGCCGTGCCCGCCGTGATGGGTCCCCAGCACAGGTCGTAGGTCAGCTTTTCGCCCTTCATCCACGGAGCCTGGACTTCCGGCAAGTTGGGCTCGCCGGCATAGGCGAAAGACAGCGCAAAGAGCAGCGCCGCAATTAGACGAGAGACGAGAAACGAGAGACGAGAGATCATATGCAAAAAAGAGTCATCCTGAGCAAAGGGTGTAACCCGCAGTCGAAGGATCCAGGAAAGGGGAAAGCCTTCCCCTGGCTCGCACTTGCTTACGCTTGTTGCTCGCCACCCCTTCGAACGGGCTTCAAACGCCAGCCCGTAACGCCTGGCTTAACCTTCAATATCTCCCAAGCTCTTGCGGTAGGCAACGAGCTTTTCACGGACGGCGGGGTCAGCGATGGCGACGATGTGGGCGGCGAGGTAACCGGCATTCTTGCCGTTACCGATGCCGACTGTTGCCACCGGGATTCCCGGGGGCATCTGCACAATGCTGTGCAGGGCATCGACGCCGTTGAGCGGGCCGCCCGCGCAGGGCAGGCCAATGACCGGAAGAATCGTGTGCCCTGCGAGCACGCCCGGAAGGGCTGCAGCGAGGCCTGCGACACCGATGAGGACCTGGAGGCCTCGCCCGGCGGCTTCACGGGCATACTTTGCCGTAGCGTTCGGGGTGCGGTGGGCAGAGAGAATGTTGAATTCCCACACGATGCCGAACTGGTCGAGCACCGCGGTGATCTTGTCTACAGTTTCCTGGTCGGACTTGCTACCGGCAACGATACCGACCTTTGCGTTTTCTTTCAAATCCATCTTGTTACCTCTTATTTAGCGAGACGGGCCAAGCCCTTCTTGCCGATGTCCTTGCGGTAGAACTTGCCTTCGAACTGAACCTTTTCG
>CAMZDZ010000062.1 GCA_947305535.1 uncultured Fibrobacter sp. | reverse complement strand
TTCGTAATGTTGAACACGACAACACCGCTCATCCTTTCCAGACCGACAAAAGCGAGACGGTGGGTCCCGATCATGCCCACGACGACGTTCTCGGGTTCGCAGCCCTTGTTGTCGCTGCGGGCGTCCATCTTGACCTTGTCCTTCTTGGAATTCCAGTTGAAGTATTCCGGAGCGACAGTGGCAAGCATCTGCTCGATCTTGTCGCCGGAATCCCATACAAGTTCACCAGTGTTCCCGTCAAAGATGCTGATGGAGCGCGTACCGAAGCTGTAAACGTAGGGGCACTTTCTCTGCCCTTCGGCACAGAAGTCGGTGTTGCTGATTTTCAAGGTCTTGAGCGCACTGAGCGCCTCGCCGTTAAAGACGTCCTCGTCGAGACGGCCCCGTTCGAACAGCGACAGCGTGTTCGTCACGTCGGTCCAAGCCTTAAAGTCGTCACTTTCGGCACCCTCGTTGGCCGTGATGATATATTGCTTTCCGTCGGCCTCGAAATAGCAGATGCCGTCCGGCTGGCGCAAGCCGTGCACGGGAACATTCTCGATCCCGATGCTCCCGTTCTTGCGCACGTCCACACCGAATCCCGGTTTCGAATGGTCAACCGTTCCCAGTGGGTATATGCCGACAACCTTCTTCGCGGGAATGTTGATTTTCGCGATAGCGTTGTTCTCCTGCAGGCTCACCCACGCCGTCTTGGAATCCTTGGAAACCGTGATGTACTCGGGCTCGAGAGTCTGCGCGTAGGGATTGGTTCCAATCGTACGCACACCGTCATCCATCAAGGCGTTGTCCTTAAATTTCTTGAAGTTGACGATGCTGACCTTGACCGGCAGGGAGTCCTTCTTGTTGAGGCGTCCCGGAGTCAGGATGGCAATGGCACCTTCCGGGTCCACGCTCATGTCCTTGTTCGGGGAACCCTCGCACGCGACAAGGATGTTCTTGCCGTTGGGAGTGTAGGTAAGCATATCCGGCTGGGCACAGACCTTGTACGATCCGACCTTCCTGGGCACATCCTCGACGATCTGGAAAATTTCGACATAACCCGGATCCTGCTCGGGTTCGGCAATCTCGCTCACGGCGACAAAGTCACCGAATACGCTCACGCTGGAGCCTCGGCCCATGAGTTTCATGGCGCCCAGGACCTTGGGCTGGTCGGGCTTGTCAAGCGAGACGACTTCCATGATGGGTTCGTCGCCCACAACAAACAGTTTCCGCAGATCAGGCATATATGCGGCAATTTCCGCGGTCTTCATCGAGACCGAGCCCAGCGGGGCCAGCAGCTTGCCCATCTGGAACGTCTGGGAAGGTTCCGGTTCCGCAGCAAAGGAAATGCCGATAGCAATCGCTGTTGTCAAGACGATGCCGATTTTTCTCATACCAACCTCATGCCTTTTTTTGTTAATCGAAAATCAACCAGAACAAAAGCATCCCAATGGCGATTCCACCTAAAAAGGAGGTTCCCGTCATCATCGCGGCCTCTTTTTTCACGGAACCATTTTTGTCCGAAGCAGCATCAATTGCTACACGCAAAGCCTGTTGGCAAACCGAATTGTCCTGCTTTATCGTGTTGTAGCTTTTTTCCCAGTTAGCGCTCTTTGCCTGTTCAGACTCGATCAAGTTCCGCAAGGAATCCGATTCGACATTGCAAGCAGTCATTACGCTATCCCGGATAGCAAGTTCAGCGGCGACATCCGCCTCGGAGACATAACCTTCAGGAGGTGCGGCATTCTGCGCAAAGGCGACAGAGGCAAGCAGAAGGCCTAGAAAAACGAAAAACCTTATTGTTCCGGCAATTTTTTCCATAAAAAGTTAATCTTCGTATTTTTGGATGACCCACTCTGTGGGCATCGGAGGAATTTCCTCGCTGGCATGCTTGAAGGTAAAGCCCTTGCCCTTCTCGAAGTCTTCGACATTCCCCATGACAAAGGTTTCGCAGGTTTTCGGGTCGAGGCAAGATGTAGCCCTCATCAACAGCACGTCGCCATAAAGGGACCAGCGGCCCGCTTTTTTCTGTTCGGGTTCGTTGCTGCGGCCTTCCAAATCAAACGTCCCATTCGCATTCAAGGCGAAATTCCAATCCAGCTTGAGTTCCTTGTCATAGCTGTACCAGTTGTCGGCAAGGTCAGCTTCCTTGACCTTCGCGATCTTGAAATCTTCCGCCGAGCAATCCAGTTCGTCCAGGACGAAGTCACTGGAAACAACGTACATGTACAGAGCCATCACTCCGTCGGAATAATATTCCGGCATAAGAATGAGTTTGCCACGGTGGATGTCGGCGAATCCGCCCACCCTCAGAAGCGTTTTCTTGCCCGCGGTACTTTCCATGACATAGCGGCCATTAAAGAAACGGTAGACATCCGTCGTATCGCCGGACTTGCAGGTCAGCTTCTTGCCCACCATCTCGTCGTATTTGCTGATGTAGGAGTTGCCCGCCGGCACCTGCTCCGTCTGAACCTTCTTTGCCTCGCTCTTGTCCACGGAATACAGCAAGTTGCCATCGGAGTCCACCGTGAACTCGAGGTTCATGCCCTTGGCCATCTTGGCGAGGAAATAGTCATCGTCCAGCTTGCTGATGATGGAGGTTGCCGAATTGTCATCGTCAATGGCGATAGCACCGTCCTTGAAGTCGCTCATCACGACGACCTCGCCCGTATCGACGATCCAGAACGAGAAAAGGCCCTGCTTGGATCCGGCGACCATATGCACGTCGTGCCCGTCAATATCGAGCTGCATGTTGCGAGAAAGATCTTCAAGCGTCGCCTCGCGAACACCGTCGGGCAGCTGCTTCTTGGAAGAAGAAGAGGCGACTTTCTTGGAAGAGGAGGACTCATCCTTTACGCTGGAGGAAGACACGTCCTCGCGGTCAATGGCGGAATCAGAACCGGAATCGGATCCACAGCCAGTAAAAACGAGAGCGCCGGCAACAAGCCCGGCCAAGAGATAATGCAATTTCATAATACAAAGCCTATGTTATAATTCTACAATTAGAATATACACAAAAAAGCATCACGAAAAAAATTTTTAGCAAAAAAAAAGGCGTTTTAAGCCTCAAAAGGCGATTTCGGGTGATATCCGAGGTCTTTTTCCGCAGTTTCTATGGACGGAGCCGCATCGTAGAGGAAACCGGCCAGAGCCTGCTCCGCAGACACGCTGCTTCCGCCAATCCACGCCTTCAGAACAGCAAGCCGTCTGCAGAGCCACCAAGGCAACTTAAACATCCTGTGCTTGAGCCCGCGACTACGCAGAATGGCATCCGCCATCTGCGCCATCGTCATGACAGAGGGGCCGGCCAAGGCGTAAGTTTTCCAGATGGCACATTCCTCAAGCCCGGCCGCCGCGATTCCCTGGACAAGGTCGACGCTGCGGACCGGACGTTTCAGGGCCTTCCCGCCGCCCGGGAGGAAGTACACCGGGAAACGCGAGACATACTTTGCGTACATGTTGAACTCGATGCCGCCACCGTCGCCAATGACCAGCGTGGGCCTCACGATGGTCCAGTCCAGCCCGGATTCCCTGACTAGGCTCTCCCCGTCCAGTTTGCTTTGCCCGTAAGGCGTCAGTATAGGATAGGTGACCGAAATGCTCGACACGTAAAGCAGCCGCCGGACGCCCGCATCCTGGCATGCCGAGATGACGTTTCGCGTCCCCTGCGTATTGATCCGATCAAACTCGCTGGGCTGCGTAGAAAGGAGTATGGCGGCCAGATGGAACACCATGTCGATGCCTTCGAAAGCAGAGCGGAGCGAACCGTAATTGGTAACATCGCCGTAAACCAGCTCCACCCCCGAAGGGATTCGCGAACTAGCCAAAGTATCGCCGGGGAGGGTCAGGACCCGAACACACACACCACGGGCCTGGAGTTCCCTGCAAAGCGCCTTCCCTACGACGCCAGCACCCCCCGTAATCAGTGCCTTCATCACGCTTCCAACATGTAGCGGATGTCTTCGACGCGCCTCCTCAGGCCAGCGTCCTTTTCCATCTGCACTTTAAGGGATTTCAAGGCAGCAATTACAGTGGCATAGTCGCGATTAAACGTTTCCCCGATACAAGCGAGCGACTCAGAAGTGTATTCCCGGCAAAGCATCATGGCCACTTTGCGCGGAACCGAGGCCGCAACGTCCTGGCGCTTCGAGGCGAGCGCCAAAAAATCGACGTTGAACTGGAACGCAACCGTATCGGCGATGCTCCTGACGGTAAGCGCCGAACCGGCAACGCCGTTCTTGCCGCTGCCCATCAGTCGCTTGACACAGGCGAAGTCCAACTCCACGCCGTTCAAGGTGTGCATGGCGTCGAGCCAGTTGATCAGCCCCTCGATATCGCGGACATTGCTGCGCGGCGGCACGGAGAGGAATCGGCAGATCTCTTCGCGGTCGCGGTCCACAAACGGCACGTGGACGGACTTCTTCTCGATAAGGTTCAGGCGCGTCGTCATGTCGGGTTCTTCAAGCCCGACAGCAACGCAGGATTCCAGCTGAGCAAGGAATGTCCTGGAAATGTGCGGGATTGCCGACTTGCGGTTCGGCGACGAGGATTCGCCTGCACAGAAACTGGAGGGGTGCCGGTCGCACGTGATGACCACCTGCTTGCCATGCGAGCGCAGGTACGCCACCAAGGAGAACAACTTTTCAAGCGTCTTCTCGCCCTGTTCGATCCACTGGATATCATCGAGCAACAGGCAATCGCAGCCCATATAACGTTGTTCAAACTTTTCTTGGTTCTGGCGAGATTCCGAAGGATTCTTGTAGATGGCCGTATAGTCGCGAAGGAAATCAGCGGCATGGCAATACGTGATGCGCATTTCCGGCTTTTTTACAACCATGTCCGCGGCGATGGACTGCAACAGGTGCGTCTTGCCGAGGCCAGAGGCCCCGTAGACAAACAAGGGATTCAGCGACGGATCGCCGGGATTCTCGGAAACGGTCTTGCAAGCACGAAGGGCCGTTGAATTGCAAGTCCCCTCGACAAAGTTGTCAAAAGTGAACCGGGCGTACAGTTTGAGTTTTTCCCTGGCAGACTGCTTGGCACGGGCCTTGACAACCGGGCGCACGACCGGCGGCGCGGCAAGCTTCATCTCGGGGACAGCCGGAGACGGAGCCAGAAGACGGATGGTGTAGTCCACAAACTCGGAACCGAGTACGGCGCTGAACGCCTTGCGGAACAGGTCACCATAATGGCTTTCCAGCCATGTCGCGCGGAACGTGTCGGGCACAGTCAGCTGGGCGTATCCGTCCTGGACACCTTCAAAGCCCACCGCATCCAAAAAAGCCAAACCAAACTCATTGCACTTCGACCGGACGTACTCAAGAACACGAAGCCACGGCGACGACGACAAATCCAATAAAGAAACAGTATTTTCCACAGTTATTCCAAATCAGTAGGTAGCAAAAAACTTACGAAAAAATTAAATAAAGCCTTTGCCTTGGCGGAGCCATCACTTCGTTTTTTTTGAAAACCCGCAGAACAGGCACAAAAAGGGCAATTTTTTTTTCATCCCAATCCAGCTACCATCATTGACCGAGTTAATAACCTACCAATCAAGAAAACATCCCTTAAATTTCACATTCTATCAACAGAAAAATTTGAAACTATCCCTTGACATTTTTCCATAATTATTTTTGCAACAAAAATCTGCACAAACGAACACCTGTCCAAAGAGCAAAAATGGCGTCTTTGCTTCAAAAACGCCATTTTTTCTTGCAAACAAGATAATTTTTCGAGCGGAAAACGTTGACTATCAACGACTTCCAAATCACACTTTTTCGACAAAAGAATCGTCTTTTTCGGAGTTCTCCGACTCGTCGAGCATCTTCTGGATTTCCGGAATCAGGCGCGCCTTGATACGGTCCAGGAACAGGCACTGCAGCTGGATCATCCTGTCGCGATGGCGGCCGGCGTGTTCCTGGATCCAGTGGCTCACAGCATCCTGCCGGTTCTGCACGCGTTCCTGCAAGGTCTCGCGGATAAAAGTGCTCTGCACCGACATGTACCGCTGCATGTTGAACGGCAAGCGGTAAATGCGGATAAACTGCTTCAGAAGTTCAAGGAGGGACAACCTCGACTCGGTATGTTCCTGGATAAATTTGCGCAGCTCGGCTATGTGCCCTTTGAAAAAGGGGACGATGGAATCTTCATCGATCTGATAAAGTTCCAGAGCGTTTCTCTTTCTCGTGTTTTCATCAATAGCCATACGACAAATTTATGTTTTGTCGGATGACGAAAAGGTGTTCTTTTTCACAATAAAGGCAAATTTCGCATTATTTGCGACATTTTGCACATTATTTTGCAAGAAAACGCGCCCTTCCGTGCCGGGATTGAGCCGATCGGCCGCCTGTCTGCGGAAATCGATCAGGGCGGACACCTCAATAGGACGCATGCCTTCCGGAGTCATCAGTTCCAGCGGATCGTCGACCGAGAAGGGATTTTTCACGTTCACCTTCAGCGCACCCGTGCCCGGTTCATACTCGACCACCTGCGCAGCGACACAGCCGCCGGCGGCGTCCACATGCGAAGCCTCGTAGTTTTGCGGCAGGGGCCCGCGCAAGAACCCCGGCATAAACCCGCGGCCGTCCACGAAGTCAATGGCGCGGCGGCTCTCGTCCGGGACTCCCCCGCCCGCGGCGACAGCGTCTATGGCCATGCGATAGGCCCTCACCACCTGGCTCAAGTAATACACCGAGCGGGTGCGGCCTTCAATCTTGAAGGAATCGAGCCCGCCCGCGACAAGTTCAGGAACAACATCCAGGGCACAGAGGTCCCGACTGCTCATGAAATACGTACCCCACGTGTCCTCGTCCAGAGCAATGGGATCCAGTTCCGGCTTGTCCGACCTCTGCAGCGAGAAGCTCCCTTCGTGGGTGTGATATTCGTCACACTGTGGTTCGGGGTTCGCGTACAGGCGGTAGGGCATCCGGCAGGAATTGTTGCATGCACCCTGGTTTGCGTCCCTGTGGGCCACCCAGTTCGAAAGCATACAACGTCCGGACATTGCCATGCAAACGGCACCATGAACGAACACCTCCAGTTCAAGGTCGGGAACTCGTTCCTTTATTTCCAATATTTCAGACAACCGAAGCTCGCGACTTAGGATAATCCTGCGTACTCCCAAATCTTTCCAAAACGATGCGGCTAGGTAGTTTGTGGTGTTCGCCTGCACAGAGAGGTGAACTTCCGTTTGCGGTGACACCTTGCGGAGCCAACCGACAAATCCGGGGTCAGCGACAATCAGGGCATCGGGTTTCAGTTCGAGCGCAGAAAGCAGGGCCTTCTGGAAAGCCTCGACCTTCACGTTGCGCGGGATGACGTTGCTCGTCAGGTAAAACTTTTTCCCAAGGCCGTGCGCATAGGCCATGCCTTCCGCAAGGTCGTCCAGGTTCCTGAAGCCGTTCTCGCGGGCACGGAGCGAAAAGGCGGGCTGGCCGGCGTATACGGCGTCGGCCCCGTACGCGAAAGCGTACCGCATGCGCAGCAAGTCGCCCGCCGGGGCCAAGAGTTCCGGTTTCTTAACAGACATAGCAATTCCCCCTAGAACTTGAATCCGGCACGGAGATAAACCTTTTCGTCGTTTATCAGCGTGAGTTCGCCCATGAAGGAGACGTAGCGGCCCTCGTAAGCCAATGCGGGAGTTATGGAATACTCCATCGAGGCACCGTCCAGGAACTTCTTCGGAATCTTCTTGTGATCCGTAATCGGGGTCGTGTCATTCACGGAACTCCCGTAATCCGTTCCCTTCCAGAACCAGGAATTGCGCACCGAGGCAACGATGCGGCCATTAAAGCGGCCGTAGACCGTCCAGTCCACGACCTGGCTGTTCGGACCGTTCTGGTTGCCAATCGGGTATCCCAGGTTTGCCAGCTGGGCAGTGTTTTCATGGAAATGCGAATAGACGTAAGGTTCTATACGGGCGTATTCGGCAATAGTCCCCGCCTCGAGAAGTTTTCCCATTACCTTGAAATCATGGGCAGCCTGCAAACCGACCATCCAAGCCCACTTGGCTTCGATATTGTCGTTCTGGACCAGGCTGACCGGGCTTTCCATATCGTCCAGGAAGAACTCCGTGTAGATTCGCGCCCAGTTGAACAGGCGGTAGTTGAAATCCATCGCCAAAGCGCCGTTGTTGGAATACTCGCTATAATTTCCCTTTTCCATGAACAGCGGAACGCAAGGCACGAACAACCAGGGCTTCATGTTCTCGTAGAGCACCTGGATTTCGCTGATGCCAAGAGTCCCGTTCCCGACCGCCAATTCGTAGCGGTGGCCGAACAGGTGACGTTGTTCGTCCTTCTTCTTGTTCAAGTTGTTGTTATAGATTCGCAAGTCCCCGTAGAACGTGAGCACATGCAGAGGACCGACGAACATATCCATGGACAGCATGTTGTACGGGAGAGCAAACTGGTTGAGAGTGAGGTTGTTGTAGTAACCAGGCCCCCAGTGCATCACGTCGCGGGCAAGATCTATACGAAGCCAGTCATAGTTGAAGGCGAAGTGCGCACGGTAACGGGAATAGCTCACGTACTCGATGCCGGAATTGTCCTCGGCATCCTGGATTTCCAGGAACTCGCGGTCGAAAGACCTAGGCTTCTCGGCGGAATGGCCTTCATCGTAAATGCGGGCATCCAAGACGAAATCCACCGAGTCGATAAAGCCACGCAGATAAAGCCCCCCGTCGACAGCGGGCCAAATGGTATCCCCAAGAGCCTCGCCTCCACGGTAGTCCACCCCACCCACCATCGATGCGGCCAGGCCGTAAGTCGCCTTACGTTCAGTCGCCGAATCCCCGGGGATGTTGTCCACATAGAGAAGCGCCGTACCCTCCGTTTCCCTGAAGCGCTTAATGAAATTCGTGTCACGGCGCGGGTACGCAAAATACTGCAAGTGGTCGCCAGTCGTCTGCCGATGCAGTTCAAACAGCATCGGGGACGATTCAAGGAGTTTCAGGTTCCTGGTATGTTCCGGACCAATTACCGGAGATGCGGCCATAGTGGCGGCAGCTCCCAACAACATAAACGAGAGAATATGGCGGAATGACCTTAGCATTTCAGAAATGTATGCACTACATCCAGCCACGTTCGGACGTTCCGGAAATACCGCGAATCTTAAGATCGAAGTCATCCGGGTTCGTTGCTGCATGCATTGCCGTTTCAAGAGAGATCTTTTCTTCCGTGTACAATTTGAGCAAGGCCTGGTCGAATGTCTGGCTGCGGTACTGCATATGCCCGTCGGCAATAGCCTGCTCGACAAGGTCGATCTTGTCCTTGTCCTGGATGTATTCCTTGATGGCACCCGTATTCACGAGAATCTCCGCGGCAGGAACACGTCCGTTTCCGTCCTTGGTCGGCAACAGGCGCAACGAAATGATACCGGCAAGCACTTCAGCAAGCAACAGGCGGATTTCGTCGTGCTGGTGAGGCGGGTACATCGAGAGCACGCGGTGAATCGTTTCCGTCGCGTTGGTAGTATGGATAGTCGCAAAAACCATGTGGCCCGTATCGGCAGCGGTCAGAGCAATCTGCATCGTCTCGAGGTCACGGATTTCGCCAATCAACAGGACGTCGGGGTCCTGACGCAAAGCGGCACGCAATGCATTGCCGTAGGACAACGTATCCACGCCGATTTCGCGCTGCGAGATAATCGCCTTGTTGTCCTTGTAAAGGTATTCGATCGGGTCTTCCACCGTGATGATATTGACAGACTCATTATTGCTGATATGGTCAATCATGGAAGCAAGCGTCGTCGACTTGCCGGAACCCGTCGTACCGGTCACGAGAACAAGGCCACGCTTGGTCAGGGCCATGTCGCGAATGACCTCGGGCAGCTGCAAGTCCTCGAAGGGAGGGATCTTCGCCTTGATGTGACGGATCACGATAGCGATGGAGCCACGCTGGCGGAACACGTTCACGCGGAAGCGGCCCAGTTCACGGGCACCCACGGCAAAGTCGCATTCCTTATTTTGTTCAAAACGCACTTTCTGGTCACGGTTCATGATGTCGTCCAGGAAGGAATCCATCATGATGCCGTCGACCTTAATGTCGAACGGGCGCTGCAACAGGCCGTTGATGCGGAATGTCGGAGAGGCGCCGACACGGATATGAAGGTCCGAAGCCTTGCGGTTTACCATCTCACGGAGAAGATGCTCTATGCGGAGCTCAACACGACGTTCCTGCTGTTCAGCCATTTACATTGCCTCCGAACTTTTCGCGATAAATCTTTTCGATTTCTTCCAAGCGGTTGCGGTATTCCGCGTTCTTCGGTTCCTTCATGCACAGGTCCTGGTAAATGTCCAGGGCCTTGCCGTAGAGACCTTGTTCAAAATAGATTTCGGCGAGAGTCTTCGTATTCAGGCTTTCGTCGATATCGGCGGCACCGCGGTCAAGCGGCTTGGAAGGATCCTTGATGAGTCCAACGGAAACTTCGTCATCGGAATCGCCGGACATCAGGAAGTCAAGACCCTTGTTGGAAGGTTCGCCATTTTCTTCAGACTCCGGAAGGGAGTCGTCGTCGGTGAAGAACAATCCCTTGAAGGCACCGTTCACTTCGGCTTCCAGCGACGCATCGGCACTGGAGGGAATCACGCGCTCCTCGATGGCTGCGCTCGTGGATTCCTGCGTCGGGGATTCTTCCTTCGCGGGAGCCGCTTCAGGCAAGCCGAGATCGTCGTCGCCCAGGATTGAATTGAGCGCGGAGTCCACTTCCTTTTCGATAGTCTCCGTATCGCCGGAAGATTGTTCGGAAGCACCGATAGTCGGCGGAAGTTCAAGTTCATCTTCGGCCTTGGCCACTTGTTCCGAAAGCGATCCCAGCGCAGGTTCCTGTTCCGGTTCGATAGGTTCGTCAGGCTTCACCACGGAAACGTCGGAAGTGTCGCTGAACACAGCGGAAATGTCGTCTTCCGTACTGACCGATTCCTCAAGGGTCTCATCTTCACCAAAAATGGAATTCAAGGAACCGACGGAATCACTGCCAAACGAGAGAGTCGTGTCGGCAGGAGTTTCCTCCACGGGCGCCGCAGTCGATTCCTGAGGATGCTCTTCGGGGAGTTCGTCTTCGCCGAAGATGCTCGCGAAAGCGCTGTCCAGGCTCTGCGGTCCATCTTCCACTGCGGGCCTTGCCGGAGCGGGCTCCACGACAGGCGGTTCAACGGGAGTAATTTCCTGGAGTTCCGCGAGCGGGTCCTCTTCGGCAACATCCTCGGCGGGAGCCACTTCAGGTTCTGCGGCAGGCTCCTCGACGGGAGTCTCGTCAGATTCGATCTTGGCGGTGTTCTGCGGATTCTCTTCGGGAAGTTCGTCTTCGCCGAAGATGCTCGCAAAGGCGCTATCAACGCTCTGCGGTTTGTCCTCGGCAGCCGGAGTGGCCGGAGTGCTTTCCGCAGGAGCCGCGTTTTCTTCGTCGGCAGGAGCCTCGGAATGCACGTCAATCTTTTCCATGAGGCCGAACAGGTTCTCGTCGTTCGTCAAGGAAAGATCTTCGGACTTGACATCCTTCGCATTAAAGTCGTCCGGGGAAACTTCATTCGGAATGTTCAGATGGTTAAACGGCGAGCTTTCCGCAGTTTCTTCTTCCGGTTCCATGGAATCGTCACCGAACATGCTCGCAAAGACATTGGACACGTCGCCGCCGGAAATATTGTCGTCCTCGGAGAACTCGTCCAACTTATCCGCGTCGCCGGAATCGATGTCGGCCATGGCGGCATCAAGGGATTCCTGCAAGCTGTCCATCGCGGAAGAGTCGGCGCCATCGTCGCTGGGCAAAATATCAGCAAGCGCGGCAAACGGATCGTCCTCAGAAGAAGCAGTCGTGGAAGCGTCGGCATCCTCGATGGAACCGACCTGTTCGTCAATGGAGAAATCCTCGAAGGGGGACTTTGTCGCACCATCTTCTGCAGACTTCGAGAAAATGGAGGACACGGAATCGGCACTGGAATCGAGGGACTTCTCGAAAATGCCAGAGGACTCCTCGGGAGCCGGTTCGTCCGGATTGACAGAGTTTTCCTTCACGAACAGGGAGCCATCGCTGTCTCCTGTAGAGAGGAACGAGAGACCTTCGTCCGAAGAATTTTCCGAGCCTTCGCCAGAAAGACCGGGCATAACAAAGTCGGAATCCTGGACTGCAGCGGCCGTGGCAAGCACGACGTCGTATTCTTCCTTCCAGAAGCTGTCGAGCGGGTCCATGTCGTGGACACGGCGGTAGCACTTGTTGCGTTCAGCCTCGTTGCCCAGCTGGTCGTAGGCGTCGCCCATGCGTTTCTGCGCAGACAGGCAGAAGGGGTCGCTCTTGAGAGCCTTCTCGCATTCCTTGATGCATTCGTCGAACTCTCCCCTCTCGAAAAGAATCCTGGAACGGACCAACATGCCCGGAAGGTCAGCGGCATTCCCCTGGAGCCCGGCATTCACCCTGCGCAAGGAGCCATCCAGGTCGCCCGCGGCTCGTTCCATATCGGCAAGCCAAGCAAAGGCCAGCGAAGACCCCTTCTTCTTGCCAATCGTCTTTTTCAATTGTTCCAGAGTAACAGCCATCAGACTCCCCCTAATGGAAGCGCAACCGCTTCGTCAGACAAAAGTACCGGAATACCCTCGCGAATCGGATAGAGGCGCTTCCCGTCGTCGGAAACAAGGGCCTCTTCCATTTTTTCGGATATTTTCTCGCCCGCGACATTCTTCAGGGACCCCGCGGCAATAGCATTGTTCACGGCAGCGAGACAAGCTTCATCTGCCAGTTTAAGAGCGCCACGGGATTCCGGGCAACAAAGCACATTTAAAAGATTCGTATCGAACATAACACCTTTAATATCAATTACTTACGTAAAAATAACTTCATTTCGGGAAAAAAATTCGGCCCCGAGCAGATTAATGCAGATATTTGAGGTCTACAAGGGCATAATTGCCGTTTTTTCCGTCCCCGATGAGCAAAAAGACGTTCAAACCGAGCTTGTCGAGCCACCCGATGTCGAAAGGTTCCCTGTAACCGGAAAAATTGGACACGACAAGGAGCTCGCGGCAGCCGGTACGGTTGCAGATGGACTCCATCTCGTCCAGGGAACCCAGGAGGTGTTCGCGGTTCTCCTCGCTCACCTTTTCGGGTTCACCGCTGACGCACCCGAGGATTTCGATGCCGGGAATCACGTTGTAACGGTCGAACCATGTCTGGAGGGAATCCTCGCGGCCACCCAACAGAATGGAACGGTGGCGTTTTTTGGCAAAGATGCGATAGAAATAATTTATCCAGAACGCAACGCGGCGCCAAGCGAGGAGCGCAAGCGGGATAAAGAGGCTTGAGCAAATCGTAATAACAAACCAGTCCCTATCATACGGCAGCGAGGTCATATCACTCAAAACAACCGGTTGCTGAGTAAAGTAACGGAACAAGCAATAACCACCCACTGCAAGCAAGTTCAGCGGAATCAAGTAGCGCAAAAACTTCTCGCCCTTGAGGCTGGATTCCGTATATTCCCCACGGAAAATAAGGAATACCATATTGATAATGGCGACCAAGCCGACAAGCCACCAGTCTTCAAA
>CAMZDZ010000061.1 GCA_947305535.1 uncultured Fibrobacter sp. | reverse complement strand
CGACCTCAAGGTTATCAAGGTCAACAAGGCTCGTCGCAACATCGTCGTTTCTCGCCGTGTTGTTCTCGAAGAAGAACGCAACAAGCAGCGTGGCGACGTTCTCGAAACTCTCGAGAAGAACCAGGTCCGCAAGGGTATCGTCAAGAACATCACCGACTTCGGTGCATTCATCGACCTTGGCGGCGTAGATGGCCTCCTCCACATCACGGACATGAGCTACAAGCGCATCAACCACCCGTCCGAAATGCTCCAGCTCGGTCAGGAAGTCGAAGTCATGGTTCTCGACTTCAACGACAAGAAGGAACGCATCTCTCTCGGCATGAAGCAGCTTAAGCCGCATCCGTGGAAGGATATCGCTGAACGTTATCCGGAAGGCGCTATCGTTAAGGGTAAGGTTGTTTCCATCACTGATTACGGTGCATTCGTCGAACTCGACAGCGGTGTTGAAGGCCTCATCCACGTTTCTGAAATGTCCTGGACCCAGCACGTCAAGCACCCGTCCAAAATCCTCACCGTCGGTCAGGAAGTCGAAGCTGTTGTTCTCAAGGTTGAAGAAGATGCAGAACGTATCTCTCTCGGCATGAAGCAGCTCGAATCTGATCCGTGGGATTCTATCGAAACCGAACTTCCGCCGGGCGCACGCGTCGTCGGTGAAATCCGCAACATCGCTTCCTTCGGCGCATTCGTCGAAATCAAGGAAGGTGTTGATGGCCTCATCCACGTCTCTGACATGTCCTGGACCAAGAAGATCACCCACCCGAACGAAATGGTCAAGAAGGGTGACAAGGTTGAATGCGTCGTGCTCGCCGTCGATAAGGAAAAGCGCCGCATTTCTCTCTCCATGAAGCACCTCACCGAAGACCCGTGGGATTCTATCGATTCCACCTACCCGGTTGACTCCGAAGTCAAGGGCAAGATCGTTCGCATGCTCGACCGCGGCGTCGTGGTTGAACTCGCTGACGGTATCGAAGGCTTCATCCCGGTCTCCAAGCTCACCGCTGAATACATCAAGGTTCCGGCCGATGCATTCAAGGTTGGCGACGAAGTTCCGGCTGTCGTGACCGAAATCGATCAGAACAACAGGAAGATCTTCCTCTCCGTGGTGGACTACTTCAAGAACCGCGAATCCGCCGAGCTCGCCGCTTGGATGGACTCCCACAAGCCGGGCGAAAACGGCACCACGATCGGTGACGCTGTCGCTCCGAAGAAGAAGGCCTCCAAGAAGAAGGCTGCCGAAAAGCCGGCCGAAGAAGCCGCTCCGGCTGCCGAAGCTCCTGCTGAAGAAGCCAAGTAAGCTACATTCTTCAAAAGCTTAAAGGAATCCTGTGGGTAAAACCGCGGGGTTTCTTTTTTTGTCATTTGCCTTTCACTTTTCGCTTTCCATAAAAATTTTTCATTAATCTTTCTATCTTACTTTTTATGAGCCGTTTGTTTCTGCGCTGTCTGACAGCCTTGTTTTTTGTTCTCTGTACCGTTTCTTTTGGTGCGGATGTTAAGGTTTTGCCTTTGAACGCCCCGAACTTGCCCAACGAGAAGTTGTACACGACAATAACGGTTCAGGTGTTGAATGCAGTTCAAGAGGCAGGATACAGATCGTTTGAAAAAGCCGACTATGCTTTGCGAGTTTCTGTATTGAATCCCAAAGGATCCCTGATGGTGGGGGCCGAAGTAAGGGGCGTGAAGTCGTTTTACAAAAAAGAGACTGTTAACGTAAGCAATGTCTCCATGTTGAACGATGCCATCCGGCAGGTTGTTGGCGCTGTGTTAAAAGAAATTCCGGCGGCATCTGGTGTTGACAATGCGAGCGAAGTCCCTAGTGAGGAGGCCTTCGTAAAGGTTGACACTATAATAAAGAGGGACTCCATCGCACGTGTCGATACCGTCACGCGAATCGATACCATCACGAGAGTTGATACCGTCACAAGGGTTGATACAATTGCGAGAGTCGACACCATTGTTAAGGTGAATACGGTTACGATTGTGGATACCATCGAAAGGGAGAATGCCAATCTGCCGAAAAATTCCTCGCATTACGTTATGGTTGGTTTTTCATTTGCAGATCTCTTCTTTTTGCGTAGGCATGCGGAATACTATATGACGGCTTCGCCTAGAGACGACTACTATTATGGTTCAGACTATTATTACGGTACAAGCTATTACGATAGAAAATATGATATTTACCGTACGGGGAAAGAATATACTACCGAGGAGCAGAGTAGCAGCAACCAATTCTATTTGGGCTATGCGTACGAATCGCCTATAATCACACGATTGTCTCAAGTGTATTCTGTCAGTTTTGGAATTAACGATTCAGATTGGTTCCTTGCTTTGGCGGGTAACCTAAAATTTAATTTGATGGAAACGCAGCCCACAAGAAAATGGAACCTGTTTGTTCAAGGTGGGCTTGGGCCCATCTTTGCTGATGTAGAGACCTTTGGTGAAGAAGGCTGGGGAAGTAATCAAACATGGAATGCGATTACTAGTTTAGGCCATCGAATAGGTGAATCCTATCATTTGGGGCTCGTCTTTGACGTCGCTCTAGGCTTTGATTACAACGTTATAGGAAAATCGAACCTGGAATTCGGCGTGAAATTTGAGCAGGTGTGGCTGGATTTTTTGGATGAGTTGTGTGGCAATAGAATGTTTGCAATAACCCCTTACGTAGCCTATGGGTTCTAGAAAATGAAGTTGCTGCTTGGATTGTTGCTTGTCTTGTGCCTGTATAGTTGTGGCGATATAGAATCGCCTCACTCCACAACTGTGTATGTTGATACTGTTGATGAATATGGTGTATCGCTGACAAAAAAATCTTCTTCCAGTTCATTCTGGGTAAAAAGTTCATCTAGCAGCGTTTTGAGTTCTAGCTCCTTTTCAAGTTCATCTTCTTCGCGTTACTCGTCTTCACGTTATTCGTCTTCACGTTACTCGTCTTCCTATTATCGCTCTTCATCCTCTTATAGCTCTTCGTCTTCTGCCTGGTTTGAGTATCTTTCCGAAGACATGCAGATGGAACTGACTCTTACCTACTACCACCAGCTGAAATCTTATGAAGGAACGTCTAGTAAAACAGATGGTGATCCCATCATCTATTTTAGTGTCGTAGCGACCGACTACGAAGGCGATACTCTGGCGTCTGTAAAAACGTCGAAGATTTTCAACAGCAGGTCGGACAAGACGAATATTTCTGTGTGGAGTGGTGATTCGAGTGTGTTTTTGACTTTGCCCCGCGATACTTACGCCGTTTCGGTATGTCCGATTGTTTATGACTACGATCCGCTTTCAGATGACAAGATGTCGTCGGGTTATTGCTATATTCAATACCAAGTCGGCTTGTTGGAATCAAGGGAAAAGGTTTATCAGGAAGATGAAAAAGCCTCCTATTATGAACTGGAGTGGAGCTGGAATTTATATTGAGAGGGAATATGAAAAAATTGCTTTTAATGCTAGTCCTGGCAATTCTGTCTGCATGCACGACCCAGATGGAATCGTTTTACACGCACAACGAATTCCAAACGAACGTCGTTCTGTCCGAAGCGAACTTTGTCGTTATAAAAAATGTTGTAGCTGTGACATCCCGTTGCTTTAATAGCGGGATTGCCCGAAATGCGGCCATTGAAGAATTGTTTAAAAAGGCTGATTTGAAAGGTTCCCAGGCTATCGCGAATATTACCGTATCCCAGTCAGAAGGGACTTTCTGCGATAAGGCCAAGGCGTTTGGGACGGTAATCGAATTCATTGATTCCGACAAAGTGAATAAGCCGAAATCCGCAGCAAAAGCAAATAATGAAACCTCTGCTTGCGACAAGGCGGTATGGGGCGATGCTTGCGGTAACTAATTTTCTATCTTGCGTAGTATGAACCTTGCCGGAAAGAAAATCCTGTTGGGCGTCTCTGGAGGCATCGCCGTCTACAAGGCCTGCGAGCTGTTGCGCCTTCTGCAGAAGAAGGGCGCCACGGTGCGCGTGTGCATGACCGATGCCGCGACCGAGTTCGTGGCCCCGCTGACCTTCGCGAGCCTATCCAAGTGTCCCGTGTACTTGAAAAACGGGGCCGTCGAGGCGCGTCCGTTCCAGCACATCGATTTCCCGCACTGGGCCGACCTCTACCTCGTGGTGCCCGCGACCGCGAATGTCATCGGCAAGTTCGCCTGCGGAATCGCCGACGACCCGGTGAGCCTCTGCTTCATGAGCTGCACGTGCCCGCGAGTGGTGGCGCCCGCGATGAACGTCGCGATGTACAATTCCCCGGCGGTAAAGCGCAACCTCGAGATCCTCCGCAACTTCGAGGACACTGCCGTGCTCGAGTCCCCGGCCGGCGAGCTCGCCTGCGGCGAAGTGGGGCAGGGCAGGCTGATGGAACCCGCGGAGATTGTCAAGTATTTGGAAGGGGAAGGCCTTCCCCTCGCTTCCGCTGAATGTCATCCCCGCGCAGGCGGGGATCTCCCTTCAGCTACCCCTTCTCCTGTGCTGAGCAACGCCGAAGCAAGCGGGGGACACCCCCGCAACGCCCCCGAGCCGCCGGCCTTTCCCGTCGCATCGGACATCCCGCCCATGCAGGATGGTTCTCTCCCCGGACACGGCAAGAAGGTGCTCCTCACCGCGGGCCGCACCGAAGAGGCCATCGACCCGGTGCGCTACATTTCCAACCGCAGCAGCGGCAAGACGGCCGTCGCGCTCGCTTCGGTATTCTACGCGAACGGCTTCGAGGTCGAAGTCGTCGCGGGCCCGATGGAGGCGCAGTTTGCGGATGGCGTCCGGGTGGTTCGCGTCAGGAGCGCCCAGGAGATGCACGACGCCGTGATGGCCAGGCAACCTTCTGCCGATGCCATCGTCCATTGCGCTGCTGTCGCGGACTACCGTCCCGCGCATGCGGCTTCCGAGAAAATCAAGGATAGCCGGAGCCAGCTCACGATAGAACTGGTCCCCAACCCGAACATCTTGCGCGACTGCACCGCGGCGCGCACCTCCCAGGCCGCAGGGGCCGCGAGGCAGGTCATTGTCGGCTTCGCGCTGGAAACCGACCACTTCGAGGAGCACGCCGCCGAAAAGCTCGAAAAGAGCGGCGCGGACGCGCTGCTCCTGAACGCCCCGGTCGCAAGCGACTCGGGCTTCGGTCACGACGACGTGCGCTACGCGCTCGTCCGCCCGGGAGCGCCCGTTCCCGGGATGAAGCTGGGGAGCAAGGTGGACCTTGCGCAGGAAATTGTTGAATTTGTTCTGAAAAAACTAGGGTGATGTACGATGCCGGAAGAGTACGATTTTAGCGAACTTCGAAATTACCTGCGTGGCCAAATGGATCTTGGCGATGTGGAGGTCTTCCTGGACGAACCGTGGGCGTTGACCCGCGGCAAGGCGCGTCCGGCTCCCGCCCGCCCGGTTCCGGCGCCTGCTCCGCAGCCGTCGGGTGCGCCGGCAGCGTCGGGGATTTCGGAGATGTTCGACGATTCCGGCCTGTTCGGATCTTCGTCCGGCGCTCCCGCGTTCAAGCCCGCGACTCCGTCGCCGGCTCCCGCCATGGCGACCCGTGAGCCTGTCGCGGCGGCAGCTCCGCTGGCGACGCCTGCCCCGCGTGCGGCCAAGAAGACTGTCGCGGCGTACGAATCGGCGGATTCCCTCGATGCCTTTTACGCGGCGCTCAAGTCCGACGTCCTCTACGCACGCGCGGCAGAGGTCCCGCAGTACGCGGGCCCCCAGGCTCCCCGCCTTTTGTTCGTGCTCCCGGCCCAGCAGCCGGGGGAGGACTGCTCCAAGTTTCTCCAGGGCGCGCCGGGCGAGATGCTCGTCCGTCTCTTCGCGAACCTGGATGTCGATGCAGCCTCCATCGGCGTCACTTACTTTTTCAAGGGCGCCCCGCGCGCCATTTCCCCGCTGCTCGAGACGTCGCTCCGCAAGATGCTCGCGAAGGAAATCGCGCTCGTGCAGCCGGGCCTCGTCGTGACCTTCGGCGAGCCCCTCTTCTACCAGGTGTTCGGCAAGGCGAAACCCTTTGCCGACATGGCCGGCTCCGACTTGGAGTTCGGTGGAGCGCCCGCGATGGCGCTCGCCGACCCCTACACGATGGTTAACGACAAACAGCTCAAGTGGCTCACGTGGAAGGTTCACATTCCGCGCTCGACGCGCTTTGCAAAACCGCAATCGTAACTATATTTTATCTTGATTTATGGCAGATAACGGAACTGCACAGAATTTTGAAGGCCGCCAGATGCCCATGGATACCGATGCCGAGCGCTACCTGCTGGGCGGTATCCTCCGTGACCCCTCCGTCATGGAAACGGCGACGGCCGAGATATCCGGTGAAGACTTTTTCTACATGGAACGCCACCAGCTTATTTGGGCGGCCCTTACCCGGCTGTACAGGGCCGGTACGCCTATAGACCTGGTCACGCTTTCTGCGGAACTGGACAAGGCGGGCAAGCTCGCGCTGGCCGGCGGCAGGGAATACCTTTTCGATTTGATGGAATCGGTCGCTTCCTCGGCCAACGTGGCGTGGCAACTTGAGCACTTGCGCGACAAGGCCGTGCTCCGCAGGCTTATCCGCAGCTCTTCCGATACCATCAAGAAGGCCATGGATTCGACCGTCAATACCGACGAAGTCCTCCAGTCGGCGGAACGTTCCATTTTCTCCATCGCCGAACAGAAGGTGAAGGACTCGCTCCGTTCCATCGACAAGTTCGTGGCCCCGCTTCTCGAACGCCTGAACAACAGGAAGGACGGCATCACCGGAGTGCCTACGGGCATTACCGAACTCGACGAACTGACCAACGGTCTCCAGCCTTCGGACTTGATTATCCTGGCGGCCCGTCCTGGCGTGGGCAAGACTTCTTTCGCGCTCACGATTGCGGCGAACGCGGCTATCGATTACAACAAGCATGTCGCCTTCTTCAGCCTCGAAATGGACGGCGTGCAGCTCGCGCAGCGTCTGCTGTGCTCCCGTGCGCAGGTCGACCAGAGCAGGCTTCGCAACGGCAAGCTGAGCCGCGACGAGATGAACAAACTTATCGCGTTCGTCACGCCTATCAACCAGGCCCCGCTGTTTGTCGACGACAATGCCGACCTCGGCATCATGGAGCTCATGAGCAAAACCCGTAAGCTGAAAAGGCAGGGCAAGCTCGACCTGGTCGTCATCGACTACCTGCAGCTGATGAAGACCGGCGGCGAGGAAAACCGCGCCGTGGCCATCGGCGCCATATCGCGCGGTCTCAAGATTTTGGCGAAGGAACTGAGCGTGCCGGTCATCGCGCTCGCCCAGCTGAGCCGTAAGGTCGAGGAAAAGGGTCGCGAACGTCCGCAGCTCAGCGACCTCCGTGAATCGGGCTCTATCGAACAGGACGCCGACATGGTGTGGTTCGTGGACCGCCCCTACGTGCGCAACCACCACGAAGACGAAATTCACAATGCGGAACTGATGGTCGCCAAGCACCGTAACGGTTCCGTCAAGGACATCAAGCTCTGCTTCATGCCCGAATACACCACCTTCTACGACTGGACCGACGACATGGAGGCCAGTTACCAGAGCGACCGCGACGAAGGTGACGCCGGCGATTTCGGACCGATGGACTGGGGGTAGCAGGTGTTCTTGATTATGCGTCCGGTAGCCTGGGTGGGCAAGGTGGTCGTCGGTGCGATATCGAGCATCGGCGAGTGCCTGTGCATTCTGTTCAGTACGGTGATGCGCTTCCGCTATCTCCACAAGAACCCGGCGTTGCTGGTGAAGGAGATGATTTCCATCGGCGTGTCCTCGCTTCCGCTGCTTTTCGTGACCTCCATCTTTACGGGCATGGTGGCGACCGTCATGGCCGAGTTCGAGTTCCACAACCTGGTTTCTGACAAGTTTGTCGGTACTGCCGCCTGCAAGATGATTCTCATCGAGCTTGGACCGCTGCTCACGGCCATCGTGCTTTCCGGTCGCGTCGGGAGCGCCGTCGCCGCCGAGATTGGCTCCATGAAGGAGAAGGAGGAATTGTCCGCCTACACTGTCCTCGGCCTCGACACCTACCGCTACCTCGCGATGCCTCGTTATTTTGCATTCCTCACGATGATTCCCTGCCTCACCGCCATATCCAACGCGCTCGCCCTTATCGGTGGCTGGATCGTGTGCGTGCTCGCACTCGACATCACGACGTACACTTACTATACGGGAATGCAGTACCTGTTCGACAACATGGACCTTTGGTCGGGCATGATCAAGTCGGTCGTGTTCGGCACGATTATCTTTGTGCTTGCGTATTACCACGGCATGAATTCAAAGGCGGGCGCCCACGGCGTTGGCCTTGCGACGATGAACGTGGTCGTCTCCAGCTGTCTCATGATTCTAGTTGCTGACTTTGTTCTCGATGCCATCATGTTCTTCTAGAGGAATCAGGTAAGATTATGCCGAATGTGAACATCAACCCGAACGACATCGCCATCCGACTCAAGGGCCTCAAGAAGTCCTTTGGCCCGCAGACGGTTCTCGAAGACGTGAACCTGGATATCCGGCGCGGTGAAACCATGGTCATTATCGGCAAGTCCGGCGGCGGCAAGTCCGTCATCCTCAAGCACATGATCGGGCTGTTGCAGCCCGACGGCGGCGAGGTGTCGGTGGACGGCGTGACCATCAGTACGCCGAAGTTCTTCGACACGCGTACCATTCGCCGCAAGATGGGCATGCTGTTCCAGATGGGGGCTCTTTTTGATTCGATGACCACCGGCGAGAACATCGCGTTCGCTCTCCGCGAGCACCACCCGGAACTTTCCGAAAGGCAAATCCAGAACGTGGTCACCGAAAAGTTGCAGATGATCAACCTGGTTCCTGAATTCAGGACCAAGATGCCTTCCGAACTTTCTGGCGGTATGCGCAAGCGCGTCGCCCTGGCCCGCGCCATCGCCCTCAATCCCGAAATCCTCCTTTACGACGAGCCCACGACCGGTCTCGACCCGATTACGAGCGATGTCATCAACGATCTTATCCTCGACATGCAGAGCAAGCTCGGGGTCACTTCCGTCGTGGTGACGCACGACATGGTGAGCGCATTCAAGGTGGCCGACCGTATCGCGATGTTGTACAACGGGCGCATCATCGAGGTGGGGACTGTCGACGAAATCAAGAGGACATCCAATCCTTACGTGCACCAGTTCATCACGGGCCAGCGCAAGATGGAAGAACCCGGAAAATCGGCGGATTAGTTATTCCGGTTTGGAATAAAGTGCCTCCCTTTTTGATGAAATGGGTCACTTTTTTTTGCAGATGGGGCTAATTTGGACAAAAAAAGCTAAATCGTTGGTCTGTTTGTAAATAATTATTTAAATTTAGGGATGTAGGGGAACATTATGAAGATTAGGATTCGTTACCTTATTGTCGCAATTTGTTTGATAACCGCATTCTGGGCATGCGGCGGTGGAGATCTTTATTATCCGGAAACGGACGATATGGTGGCTGTTGAAAAATTTGGGGAAATCGGGCCGTCCGAACTCGATGCCATGATGGATTCCTGCCTTGCCGATTCGAAGTGCCGCGCCAAGTGGGACTCCACGTTGGGCCGCCCGGTCTGGAAAAAGTCCGGGAAGAGCAGCTCTTCGCACAAGGCGCGTTCCAGCAGTTCTTCTGCGGAGGAAAGCAGTTCCTCTGTGGTCGAAACCTCGGCATCCCCGGAGATTTCGTCGGCCGAGAGCTCCAGCTCCTCTTCGAGCGAGGAGGTCGAGAGCAGTTCCTCTGAGGAACCCGTGGTGGTGTCCAGCTCTTCGGTCGAACCAGAGTCTAGCAGCGTGGAATCCTCGAGTTCCGAACCCGAGGAAGAGTCCTCCTCCAGCGAGGAAAGCTCCAGTTCCGAGGAATCTTCTTCCTCCAGCGAGGAGCCGGACGAGGAAAGTTCCAGTTCCGAGGTCTCGTCGAGTTCCGCCCTCCCGCCTTCCGGCACGTGCCTGCCGGACAAGGCTTCGGCCAAAATCGGGGAACCCGTGGTGTGGACCTACTACCCCGACGAGGGGACGCTGAATGAGGGATTCAGGTGGCGCATGGATCCGGACGCCGAGGGGTACGGGGGAAGTTCCGATAGGGGCTCGGGCCCTGCGCAGCCCTACACCGTGTTCTACAAGGAAGCTGGCGACAAGACTTTGACCGAGATCAGGATCGGCACGGGAAGCTACCTGCCCTGCGGAGCGACGGCGATCCTCACTATTTCGAACGAGGTTTACGAAGGTTACGGAAGCAGTTCGAGTTCCTCGGAAGAAATTGACGATCCCCCGCCCGTGATTTCGAGCAGCTCTAGCTCGTCGAACGGGGGCGGCGGTGATGGCCCCGGGCCGAGCCTCTAGTCTCTATCTTGCTTGGTGTTCCTGTGGATAAATTTACCATACAAAGTTGGTAAATGACGTTCAATTTTTTGTATAATAGTATATCTTTTTAAGCCGGCCGGAATTCCAGGATTTTTGCCGAAAGGGGTGTATTATGAACAAGATATTTTTGAGCAGCGTTGCTATAGTGGGCTTCGCCGCCCTGTTTTGGGCGTGTGGCGATGGCACCGTGTCGGTGTTTACCCAAGACGACCAACTGATCGAATTCGCTTACGATGAGGACATCGATGACGATGGCTCTGCCCTGGCAGAGTTTGTAAATCGTGCTGTTTCTGCGTATTGTAGCAATGATTTGAATCCGGAAGCATGCCTCGCGGCCTCTCGCCCGGATGGCAATACTGTGGTGCCTTCGTCTTCTTCGGAGCCCCCTCCGAGGTCGAGCAGTTCCATGGTGCGGTCCAGTTCCAGCTTCAATTTCTTTGCCTCTTCCAGTTCCAGGTATAGTTCCGTTGTCCAGGTGAGGAGCAGCAGTTCTTCGCGTCCGGCAATTATCCCGATATATTCCTCGTCTTCGCTAGGGCTTTCGTCCGCCATTGTCTCGCGGTCGTCCTCCTCGGTGAGGCCGGCATCTTCCGCGGTCACCTCGGGTTCGTCCAAGTTCCCGGAAGATGTCCCCTGGGGCACCTGTGTGGCGAATTCGGGCAAGCCCGGTTCGAGGGGTGTTCCCCTGAAGTGGCAGTTCTCCTTGAACAAGGATGTCTTCGGCGGCAACATCCAGGTGCTGACGAAGGGTGCTTATTCATGGGAATTTGACTCCGCGGAGCCGTCGACATATGAACAGGCAGGCTCGTCGGGGCTGACTTCCACTGCGGTCACCTATGCGGAATCTGGCCGGTTCGGGGCGCGGGTGACCATGTCCTACAACGGGCAGTCCCAGAAGGTGGAATGCGATACGGCCGAAATTATGGGCTACCCGATCAGCAAGTGCGAATGCGTGCCGGACAAAGACGAGGTTGACGTCGCCGAGGAATCCGTGGCTTCCGGTGCGACGCTCGTGAAGTGGACCGTGAGCAAGTGCGTGTCCGAGGACGATTCGTTCTCCTACGAATGGGAAGAGGGGATGACGCCTGGCGAAGATTCTGTCTCGGCTTCTATGACGCTGAACGAGAAAATTGTCTATAGTCCTAAGGTGACGGTCCGGAATGCGGATAACGGTAGTATGGTCGTAACCTGCAATGCCGTCAACACGGTCGATTCCGACCACCCGGAATTCGAGTTCAAGGAACAGAACGTGGAAATCGAACTGCCTGCGGGAGAATCCACTGTTTACTTTAATATGCCCCAGAACTGGCATAATGGTGACCAGGGTAACTGCACGTTCAGCTGCAACAAGATTGGAGACAATCCGGTTACCGTTACGCTGGGCTCGAACACCCCCGTGACGAACTACTATGTCGAGGTCAAGGTGCCGATATCCAGTACGATTGGCATGACTCCGATGAAGCTGACTCTTTCTGGCCCGGCAAAATGTAAACTTGGCTGGTAAAAGGGACTTTTTGAAGTGGACTTGACAGGGTAGGGGCGTTGCCCCGCCCTGTTTTTTTACTTTTTTGGTCGTTTTAGCGTGATTCCAATCGCAAAAAAAGGGTTACATATATCTACTTTTCCCAATAATTAATTATCTTTCTGCCATGAGGTTCAATATGAATAACAAATTGATGTTTGGGCTGGCTGCGGCCAGCTCCGCAGGCCTCTTTTGGGCATGTGGTAGTGGTGATATCCTGGAAATCCAGCAGAGTGATAAGTTTGTAGAATATGCATTGATCGATGACTCTACAGCTGTGGACGGCTACGTCCAGCGTGCCGTGGCTATGTTCTGTGATTCTGCAGCTCCTGGTAATCAGGCGGCTTGTCTTCAGGATCTTCAGCCGAAACATGGAAATGGCAACGCCGCCGCTTCCAGTTCGTCTGCCGGTCCGACCAGCCCGTATGCTGCTAGTTCCAGCAGCGCCACTAACAATCAGCAACAGCAGAATCCGATTAGTTCTGGCAATGTTCCCATTGCGTCTTCGCCGTCTCAGCAGAATCCGACATCCAGCGTAAATCCCACGCCTGTCCAGCCGAAGCAGTCGTCTTCCAGCGCCGCTCCTGTGGCTGCGGATCCCAACGCTTGGGGAACCTGCGCCGCGAATACGTCAAACAATGCCATCCAGAAGGGCAAATCTGTTCAATGGAAGGTCAATCTTGACAATTCCAAGGCTCCGGGTGGAGTCAGCATCATTACTCAGGGTTCCTTCAGCTGGACGTTCGAGGACGGTGATCCGGCCACTAAGAGTGGCACGGGCTCCTCTTTCCAGTCTGTTCTTGTGAAGTATGAAAAGTCCGGCGTTAAGAACGCTTCCGTTACAGTGTCCTACAATGGCCAGTCGAATACCATGCAGTGTACTCCGCTCAATGTGACCGGTGCCGAGGTTTCGAGTTGCGTTTGCACTCCGAGTGCCACGGAAGTTGACGTCGCAGTGAATGGGACTGTGACTTGGACCGTTACCGGATGCAAGTCCAGCGATCCCACGTACGTTTACGAATGGTCTGACGGTCTTCAGGGTACGAATGCCGCTGGTGGCGTCCTGACCCAAAAGGGTACGTACGCTCCGACGGTTACCGTCAAGAACAGCGACAACGGTATGCAGGTCGTGACCTGCGGTGCTGTTACCGCCATCGACTCCAACAATCCGGACTACATCATCAAGGCGTCCGAGGCCGCTGGTGCAATCAAGCTGCCTGCCGGCAAGACGACCGTGTCGCTGCAGGCTTCCGGCCGCAACAATACCGTGTTCTGCAACGTTGCCCGCACGGATTCCCCGACTGGAGCCCTCAACGGCACCGTCAACGGGGCTAAACTCGCGGGTGCTGACTACATCTCGACGACCGTGGCTGCCGGCACTCTCGCTCCGGGCAAGACCCTCGTCTTCGATTTGGACGTTCCCGCCACCTGCGGCATCCAGTAATCGGATTTCTAGAAATTACGAAGGATTCCCTCGACGGGAATCCTTTTTTTGTACCCTTGAGCCGGAGCCTCGCGCTCCGAACCTCGAGCCTCGAGCCTCGAACCTCGAACCTTACCTCCCGAACAGCGCCCGCATGACCCTGCCGCGTCCCTTGCGGATGTACTGGATGCGCTGTCCCTTGGCCGTGTACAGGTGCTGGGGTTGCTTGCGGACCGGCTCCGTGTAGCGGCCCCGGTCTATCCGTGCGATGGTCGTGTCGCCCGGGACTTTCGCCGTGTCG
>CAMZDZ010000060.1 GCA_947305535.1 uncultured Fibrobacter sp. | reverse complement strand
ATTCGCAGGCGCATGACTCGTCGGCTCAGCCATGCCGAAACGCAAGCGTTTTGGCATAGCATTCGCCTTGGTTGTCATTGCGAAGGGCATAGCCCTGAAGCAATCTACATCAGAGAAGGTTGTCATTGCGAAGGGCGAAGCCCTGAAGCAATCTCCGTCAGAGAATCTAGAGGCTAGGGCCTCACAACACTTTCGCTTTCTTGGGATTCGACATGTTCTTGACTTCCTTGAAGACGGCGGCCTCGCCCACTTTCGCAATCGCGAGTTTCAGTATTTCGGCGGCGGCCATGGCATCGTCCAGAGCCCGGTGATGCCTGAAGTCCGAAAGTCCCAGGGATTCCGTCAACTTGTGCAAACTGTAGCTCGGGAAACCGGGAAACACTCGCCGCGAGAGCTTTACCGTACAAAGTCTCGGCGGGTCGTAAGGAATGGCAGCCCGCTTCATTTCGGCCCTCATGAACTTGCAATCGAAAAGCACGTTGTGTGCAACGAATATGCGGTCCTTCAGCAATTCGGCGACATGTTCGGCAACGCTGGAAAACTGCGGCTGTCCCGAAACCATCTCTTCGGTAATCCCCGTGAGGTTACGGATAAACGGCGGAATGTCCTGACCAGGATCGAGCAGAGTCTGGTAAGTGTCCACCACCTCGCAACCGTCCATCAGCACGATCCCCATTTCCATAATGCGGCTTTCGACGGGGCTGCCTCCGGTCGTCTCCAGGTCTACAACGGCAAAACGCATCCGGCCTACTTTATCGGGATATCGATGTCGAGGGTCTGCTTCCCTTCGCGGTTCTCGACGCGGGCCTTGAGCATGCTTGTCTTCGGGCGACCGTAAACCGGCACCACAAGCAGGTTGGAAATTCCGTGGTCTTCGCTGGGGGTCGCCTCGGTATCGCGCACCGTCTTCGTGAATATCGGAGCCGAGCCCTTGTCATAAATGGTATACGTCAGCTCGCGTGAAAAACCTTTCTTGATCTGCTTCGTAGGCACCTGGAAATAGATGACGCCGCCCTTCGGCACCTTGCGCAGGCTGTCCTTGATTTCCTCTTCGGTCGCGAAGTCCGCTTCGAGAGCCATGCGTACGTTCTTCTTGATCTTGTCAGGAGATTCATACAGGACGCTCACCTCGAACTTGGCATCTTCGGGAATCGCGGAAGGCCGGACATCGCGGATCTGGGCGTTGTTCTGGTAATACTCCCAGCGTCCGTTATCGTGGAGCAAGACCACGGAACCGTTCGACGTCTTCGCGATGATGTCTTCGGCGAGTGCAACCGACGCCATTCCAAAAAACGAGACCAAACCAATCAGATAAAAAATTTTACGCATAATGCCCCTGCATTGAATCTGCTTTAAATAATAAAAAAAAGAATTAAATTTGGAGACATGTCCGGCAAAATACGTTTCGCGCCAAGCCCCACGGGATTCCTGCACGAAGGGCACCTGCTCTCCGCGCTCTACGTCTGGGCCGCCGCGAAGAAGTGGGACCTCAGGATTCATCTGCGCATCGAGGACCACGACCAGAGCCGGACGCGCCCCGCATACGTCGAGGGCATCCGCGAAGACCTCGCATGGTTCGGTTTCCATTATGACAGCGAGAGCATCCAGAGCGAGCGCACCCCCGTGTACGAGAAGGCCCTTATGCGCCTGGAAGAACAGGGACTCGTGTACCCGTGTTTCTGCAGCCGCAAACAGCTCGAGGCGGAGAACCCCAAGAGCGAGACGGGAGAAATCGTGTACCAGGGGAAGTGTTTTAAGAGGCTCCAGGCTCGAGGCTCGAGGTGCGAGGGAAGTGAAATAAGGCTCCAGGCTCGAGGTTCGAGGTGCGAGGCGCGAGGTTCGAGGTGCGAGGGGGAGCCGCATAATTTGAGGTTTATTGTTTCAGATAAAGTAATTCGCTGGCACGATTTGCGGCTGGGCGACTTCGCCGAAAAACCGAAACTCCAGTGCGGAGACTTTCCCATCCGCGACCGCGAAGGCCAATGGACCTACCAGTTCGCCGTCTGCGTCGACGACATCGACGAAGGCATCACCCACATCGTCCGCGGCGAGGACATCCGCAGTTCCACGGCACGCCAAATCGCCTTGCGGGAAGCCCTGGGCGCAAAGGAGCACCCCGTCTACCTGCACCACGCGCTCATATCCGACAGCACCGGCAAGAAACTCTCCAAAAGGGAACTCGCCTACAGCCTCCGCCAAGAACGCGAAGCAGGCGTATCCCCCGAAGTCCTGCTCGGAAGGGTATGTTTCAAGGCCAAATTGCAGGAATCCCCGACCCCGCTTGCACTGGACCAAGCGATTTCATTAATAGAATCTTGCATATAAGCCACCCGGCCCAAAAAAAGTTATATTCTCGGTATGGCTCGATTGTTACCGTCATCCATGATTACGAAAATCCGTCAAGAAGCTGCGCTTTTTGATTCCAAGGATCGTTTTCTGAATTTTGCGACAAAGGGTGTACTGCAAAGTCCCCTGATCCTGGAGGCGGGAGACCTGTTCTACGAAAAGTGGGCGCAATCGGGCGAATCCATTTCGCTGGAAACTTTCCTGCCCGTTTCCGCAAATTTCACTCCGCAGCAGAAGGCGACGACAGAAGCGCAGATGCTTGCGGTGCTGAGGCAGAAAAACGAAGACTTCGGCAAGTCGGACCTATACCTCGTTCTCGGGTTCCTCAAGTGGGACGGCAACGCTCTCGCCCCGTCACTCCTCGTACCCGTGGATTTCGACCCCAAGACAAGCAAGCTTACCCTGTCCAAGCGCCCCGCCATCGAGAACGTCATCCTCAGGGAACGTCTCAAGGATGTCGTCGACCTCCCACGCGTCGAGGACGCCAGCATCAACGGGCAGTTCAGCATTCTTCTCTACTTTTCGCTTTTTGAAAAAGCCGTACTCAAAGAGAAGAAATGGAAATTCACGCGCCACGGCCTTTGCCTCTCGTTCGCCAACGGAGACAGGCTCAGGCTCAAGAAACATTTCGAACGCGACATCTGGGAAGACAAGATCGTCGACAACCGTCCGGTTCTCCAGGCCCTGTTTGGCGAAGACGGTTTCCAGATGCAGAACTCCTACTTCGACGAAGCTCCGTTCGACGACCTGTTCAACCCCGTAGACCACCATTTCCCCTACCCACTGGACTCCCACACGACCAAGGCCGTGATGGAATCCCTCCTGGACGACAAGTTCGCCTTCGCCATCCAGACGCTGCCTGGGACCGCCAAGGACAAGGTCGCAGCGAACATCGTCGCCGAATCCGTGGTAAACGGGAAAAAGACATTGGTCGTCTCCAGAAGGGCCGTTACGAAGCAAGTCTTCGAAAACGCCTGGAAACCGCCGTTCAAATCGTTCCAGGGCCCAGACCGCGAGGTCATCGACCCGGACTTTATCAAGGCCCGCAAGTCGTTCATCGACTACTACAGGATTGTCAACGAGAACGTCCAGCCGGCAGGCGCTCCGCTTTCCGACCTCCTCACGGAATTTGCCCTTTCTCCCGCGACAAAGACCAAATTTTCGGATTCCATTTTCGATGGCGTGAGCAAGCTAGACTTCGCCACGTACAATGTCGTAAAGGGACTCGTAGAGCAAATTCACAACCTGTACTTCAACAAGCAGGGCGTTGCGGCGCGCAAGGCGTTCCAGGGCATCAAGGTCCCGACCCTCTCCGCCGAAGAGAAGGAATCCATCGCTTCCCAGCTGGAACAGGCTGTCGCCAAGGTCAAGGAACTTCAGCCAATCATCACGCTGTTCAAGGAATCCTCGCTATTCCCCACGGGCATCTTTATTTCCAGCCTCGCCGAAACGATAGAACTGATTCTCAACACCTTTGACGAAAACACTCCCATCTACGAAGACTGGGAACTTCGCTCGAACAACTGGATCGCCTATCACGACTCGCTGAAGGCCTTGCCCGAAGCCGGCGACAACTGGGTGAGGTACCGTCGCCAGACATCCGATATTTACACCGACGACGCCGTTGACGAAAACGTCTACGCCGCCCGCGAAGAATTCGTGGAGAGTCTGAACGTCACGCTGAAAGGGCTATCGGACCGTTACCGCAGTTCACGCCGTGCGCTCATGAAGGTTCTCCGCCATCCCAAGTCCGTGTCGTCGGATGCCGAACTTCTCGACCTCATCGACACGCTGCTTGAACTGCAAGAAAACAAGCGCGCCTATAAAGACACGGCTGTACTCGGCAACCACCTTCTCGGCAAGGACTGGAAATACGAGAAGTCCAATTGGTTCGACCTCAACACAAAGATTAAGTACCTTTTCAACTTCCGCGACAAGCACGAAGCCGACCCGAGGCTTGACTTCTTGCTGCAGATACTGGAGAATTGGCACAAAATAAGGCCCGAACTTCAGAACTTCAAGAACTACGCGACATCCGTCAAGGCCCTGCAAGAAGCCATTCGCAAGATTGCCAAGGAACTCGACCTGGAAACTCCGCTGGAAAGCCTGTCCATCGAAAAGTGGGTGGACAAGATCCAGTCCTGGAACGAGAACTGGGACAACCTCGACACGCACACGAATCTGACGCGCCTGTTCAAGGAAATGTCCCAATACGACCTGCTCCCGATGCTCACCTACCTGCAGAATGCGGACAAGGTAAGCGAGGAGTTCTCCCAGGGATTCCGGAACTTCTGGGCCCGCACGCAGATTCAGCAATTGGGAGTCTCCAATCCGGAGCTATTCTCGCTCTCGCCCAAGGTTCGCCACCACAGGAGCAAGGATTTCCGCACTCTCTACGATCAATTCAGCAAGGCCAATTTCAGGGCCGCGCACGCCGCCGTCGAGGCAAACCCGGAACTGCTCACGTATGTTTCGCTCGACGAAACGTTCGAATTCGAGGGCACCGAAAATTTCGATATCGTCGTTTTCCTCGATGCCGACTGCACGACCATCGTCGAATCCCTACCCGCACTGCTCTCGTCCCAGAAAGTCGTGCTCATGGGCAACCCGCACTATCCGGCCATCGAAACGCTGCCGAACGACGCCTACAACGACGTCCTTCCCAGGCATACGGCCTATTTCCAGGAATCCCTGCTTGCAGAATCGCTGCGCAGGGGCATCCCGACGCGCGAACTCTGGCTTGCCGGGCAATATGCCGACATGAAGCTCGTGTGCTTCGCCAACAACAAGATATTCAATCACGGCATTAGGCAATTCCCGAGGCCCGTCCGCGAAAACAGCAACGTCGAATCGATAAACGTCGTTACGGACAAAGTCATGGCCATCGCCAATGCCGCCGTACACCATGCGCAAAAGCATCCGGCCCAGACGCTTGGCATCATCGCTTTCCATCAGTCCACATGTATAGAAATCGAAGAAGCCATCCGAGCCCTTATCGAAAAGGGTTCGCCAGCCGAAAAGTTCTTCAACCAGGAGAACCCGCTCACACGGTATTACGTCAAGACCCCGGAGAGGGCAACAGACAAATATCGTGACGTCGTCCTGATTTGCGCGGAACCCGAAGCCGTTTCCGGCAACGCGGGAGAAAACAAACTCGCCGTATGCTCGACGTTGTCCAAGCAAGAAACGCACGTATTCATCTCGAATACCGACGAGACCAAGCACGCAAATTCCAAGGCAGTCCTCTTCTGGGAATGGATTAGCTACCTGAAGCGCGAAATCGAGTACAAGCCAGTGCCTCCGCATTGCGGAGAATCCCGGCTTCGCAAGGAAATTGTCGAGACCCTGACCGCGAACAACATCCAGGTCGAACCCATATTCGAAACTGGCAATATCGCCGTGGGTCCCGTCATCGTCGATGCGAACAACCCCAAGCGCTTCCTGGCCCTTGTCGAAGACGACTGCACACGGGAACGTTTCCGCGAATCCATCGAAGACACCGAATACATGCGCCCGATTATACTGCGCCAGTTGGGCTGGAAAGTCCTCAACATCTGGTTGCCATTCTGGTTCATGTCCCGCAAAGACGAAGAGTCCCACCTGCTGGCGACCATCGCCATCGAGCAGAGCGTTGCTCCGCCGCCGCCAGAAGAGACCTCCGAGTCCGGCGAATCCGACGATAGCGCGAACGACGCCTCGAGCATCGAGGTCGTCCCCTACAAGTGCACGCACCCCAACATCGAGGGTACGGCCCACGACAAGCCCATCCCGGAATTGCCGGCAGCGTCGCTTATCACGCAGATGAAATTCTATGTCGACCACGAATCCCCCATCCACGAGGAAATGCTGCGTCACCGTCTTATGGAATTGCACCATGTCGACCGCGAAGGTCCCATGATCCAGAAGGCGCTCACGGAGGCAATCAACCAGGGACTGCAGTCAAAGAAGTTCATCAAGACCGGGACCTTCTTCTACAGCATCAAACCGGTAGAGCTGAAGCCCCGCGACAGGTCGCAATGCAGCGAGTTCGAACGCAAGCTCGCCTATGTTGCGCCCGAAGAAAGAGCGTTACTACCGTCGTCGATGGACGAATACAAAATCAAGCAGACCCTCGGCCTGCTTGAGTAATCTCTAAAAATTGGAACGGTTTTCCGGCAAGCCCAGGGGTAAAAACCTGAGGCGCTAAGCGGAATTACCGGATTTTCACGACAAACGCGTTGATATTGTACGCGGACAATTCGCGGGCCTTGTCTTCGGCGGCCTTCTTCGAAGTCCAGCCACCGCCGCGAAGCTTGTAGAACGGCGTATCGAACACGACCTGGATGGCAAAGCCGGTACTGGCGGCAATCTGTGCGCGGCGGCGCTGGGCGGCGTCAAAATCGCCGACCGCCTCAAACTGCAACATGTAGTATCCGTCGGAAGACTTACCGTTCTTCCCCGTCTTTGCGGTGACATCGTTCATCTTGGTGGTGTCACGCAGGGAGGAACTCAGTTGCGGTTTGTACTCGCGCCCGCGGAAAAGGGAATCCAGATCCGTCGGCTGACCCGGCTGAGCGGCAAATGCGCTCAAAGCACAAAGAAACAGCATCGTCAATAACATTCTCATAGTTCTACAATAATAGTAAAAAAGCCCCCATGCGGGGGCTTCATATATCTGGTTTACGAACTCAGTCGACGATTACTCGTTCACGACCTTCGTAGTATAATTCGTCTTGGGCTTCTTCGTGCGGCGGACACCCCACATCTGGGTTTCTTCCATCTTGTTCTTCTTGCCGAACTTGGCGAGATGGACCGCAGACGTCATCTTCGAGATGTAAGCACCGGTACCCACCATGCGCTTATCCTTGGAGGACACGAGGTTCCAAGAGATGAAGAAGTTCTTCTGGGTATCCAAGCAGGAATGGCCGTCACCATAGTACTTCTCGTCCGCGCAGCCAATCTTCACAGCGTCGTGGGCAACGAAGTTACCAAGGTTCGTGAAGAGGTCAAGCTCGACTTCAAGATAAATCTTCTTGAACGCGCTATCGCCCGGGTTCGTGAAGTACTTCGAGATGGTCGTATCGGAGTAGACCAGCGAGTTCATGTCGGACTGGAGGAAGTAGCCAAGCTTACCCGGATTGTCGGCGGCAACTTCGTCGAAGGTCGTCGTCACAGGATAAGACTTAACAGACAGAACCGCGATCGAATCCTTCGGAATGTCCTTCAGCATGTCCGGAGTCACCTCAGTGTACTTGATAGCCTTCACGCCCACTTTGGCTTCACCAGTGACCGGCGTCCACGGAGACGGCAGGCGCTTGGTGGCATCGTAAGACGTCGGAGAATTCCAAGCGAACGAGGCATCGTCAGCCGGACGCAGCGACGGATCGGTACCGGCCACATCAACCGTGGAGTCAGACCAGATCAGGTTGTCGGTACGGAAGCGGAGGTAGTCGCCCGTATGCGGAGTCGGGTTGTCATCGGTACCGCTATAGAAGATGGTAATCTTGTCAGCACCAATCGAGACAGCCGAAGCCGACTTGACACCAACGACAAACTTCTGATCAGGAGTCTTGAGGTTGGCAGCCGAATTCAGGTACACCGTGAAAGCGCTCGTCGTAAAGGATGCATCCAAGAGCTTGACAGATTCAGAAAGAGTCAGAGTCATGACGTCGTTCGCATCATCACGCTTGCGGATATCGGCAGACTTGATGAACGGAGGCACGCGGTCATTGATATTACCGGGGAAGCCGTCTTCCTTGACGCGGCCACGATCGCTGTAACGAGCGTAGGACTTCAGGTTCGCGTTCGGGTTGGCGGTCTTGACATCCTTGGAGAAGTCAACACCACTAATCGTGATGCGCGGAGCACAGAGGGTATCATCGACACCACCGGCAGCGCCACAAAGCACGGTGAAGCCATCCTTTTCGACAAGCACGGAGTCCTTATCGCCTTCCCAGAACACGACGATTCTGTTCGGCAGGGAGTCCGGACTGTTGTAGAACGGACGGTTATAGTAAATCACCAAGGAGTCGGCGATACCGTCAAGGTATTCCTGAGCCATGTTGAAATACGGATCCTTCATATTCAGTTCAATCGTAGACTTCTTGCCGCGGACATCGAAGATGTCTGCAAATACCGGGTACGGTACAGGCGGCTTCTTGAAGTGGAGCGGCGTATAAACGGCATTGATCAAGTCTGCCTTAGGACCGGTGATGCTGAGTGTTGCCGGATTGTCAGCAACTCCGTCTCCCGCAACGCGGTATTCCTTGGTAGAGTAGATGCTAACCGTAGCACGGCCATTCACCAACATGAGAGCGGTATCAGCAGTCGTGATGCCCGGAGAGGTCAAGGAACCGATAGCCAACGGGAAGTTGCAGCGTTCGCCACATTCCTCGTACTTGCCGGGTTCCGTCATGGACGGGGCCAAGGCAAGGAGGTAGAAGTTGTACATCGGGCCCACAAACCTTTCTTCCGTAGCCGGGTCACCAGAAATCTGTTCCGTGCTAGTTTCCGATTCCACAAAGACAAGCTTCGGAGCGAAGAAGGTCACGGAAGTCTTGACAGCGTGGCCAGAGACCGCGAAGTCATAGGTTTCCTGCTGTTCCTTCATGAACGCCATTTGCAGAGATGCATAAATGGTATCGATACCGGATTCACCGATCGTACGCTGGCTCTTGCCATTCCAAGTCTGGAAGGCACCTGTAGCGTCCTTGTATTCCAAGGTCACGTCGCCGGACGGCTGGCCCTGGGAATTAGTAACGGAGATACTATAAGACTGGTCGACACCGGAGGCAAGGTCGATAAGAACCGTTTCGCCCTGATCCATGAGAGAACCGACATAAATCGGGACTCTTGCCGGATTGCCTTCCGAGCTAGCCAGAGAAGACGTGACCGGCGCATACTCGCCAGCATCGTTGCCGCCTTCGTCCTGGGCCTTACCCGGCTTGCTGACGACATCCAAGCTACCTTCGACAGAGAACTCGAACTTTTCCTTGTTGTTGTCGATAGCAGCCCAAAGGATGTACTCGTTAGGCGGAAGACCCGTGAGCGTATTCTTGTCAATCTTCGGATCAGCAGGGTCGGAAATGTTGATACCGCCATAATGAATGTTCGACGAAGCCATTTCGGCCGGAGTCTTGACTACATCACCCTTCTTGGTCGTGAGAGTGAATTCAATCTGCTTGCCCTTAGTTTGGAGGAATTGAACCAGGTCTGCGCCGCAGTGCTTTTCGCCGCTGCCGCCACCGCAGGAACCGTTGCTAGAATAGGCATAGCAAAGTTCATACTGGTCGATACCGCCCTTCTTGGACACGACCTGCTTGGCAAGACCGGAAGTCTGCTTGATGAACATGTTCGTTTTGATACGAACGTTACTCATAGTGGTACGGCGGTCGCAGAAGAAGATATCGATATCGTATTCGGTACCGACCGTGAATCCGCCAGAATTACCGACGAACTTATCCAAGTCGACGTAACCCGGAGCGGCAAGGTGAGTACCACCGAGGTCCACAGCCAGCTTGTTGTCGATGTACACCCAGATGTCATCGTCGCCACGGAAGCTGAAGCGCAGGCCCTTCTTGTAACGGAAGGAAGCGTGAGATTCGAAGCAGAAGTGCTGGTTACGGCCACCCGTCCTGAGGGCATCGTAATCATTAGCACCCGAAGTCCAGCGAGGAACGCCGCCATCCGGAACCTGGTTCTTCATGGTCAGCTGGCCAACGGGGGTTTCCGTGCCTTCCTTATAGTAAGTCCAGCCGATGGGGCCCATGTTCGGGCAGCTCCAGCCCCAGCCATCACCTTCGAAGCTAATTCCATTCGTGGGAGACGTAAATTCGCTACCGGCGGCAAACAGGCCGGAGCAGTCAATACCCTTGCTCCAACCCGGTCCCTTGCAGAGCAGGTCGATCTCGGGGACACCTTCTGCGGCGTTGATGGCGCGGAGGCCTTCGCCACCACCGATCGTGGCATTGTAGTTGGCGCAGACAAAGACA
Source organism: uncultured Fibrobacter sp. (assembly GCA_947305535.1). Classification (GTDB taxonomy): domain Bacteria; phylum Fibrobacterota; class Fibrobacteria; order Fibrobacterales; family Fibrobacteraceae; genus Fibrobacter. Next base: position 3,276 of record CAMZDZ010000060.1, on the reverse strand, counting down.
GGTCCTTCCGCCTTACGCTTGTTTTCAGCGGCAGCGAGGTACTGAGAGCCTTCCAGGAATTCCTTCGGAGTCGTCTCGGCCGGATAGAATCCGCCCGGAGCCGGGTATTCGGCACCCGGAGGACCAGCATAGTTATCGGAATCGAATTCGTACTTGCCGTCGGAGGTCGGCGTGAACGGCATGTCGAAGCAATAGGCCTCGTTCACACCGGTAGTCGGGTTGAACATCGCCGTAAAGGCTTCGTCTGCCTGGCTGCCGAAGCACTTCTTACCAGCAGCAGTCAAAGTCGGCTTTTTGGTCTTGGAATCCAAGACATCCGACACCATGCCCGGAGTTACACCGATACAGGGAACAATACCGGCATCGCTGCTCACCACATTATACTTTGCCGAAGCATAATAGCAAGCATTAGCCTGAGCCTGAGCTGCAGTCTGGCCCTGGAACCAGTCCGGGTTACAGGTAAAGGCTCCATGCAAGCTAGCGTCAGTATCGTAAATGATAGCAGCGAGGTTATAACCGCAAGCACCTTCCGTACCCGGGTCAGCGGCAGTCCAACCGACCGCATCCGGATTCGTCTGGTCTGCAAATTCATTAGCGGCCACAAAGTAAATCTTGTCAGAGCCCAAGAATTCGAACATCGTTGCCAGCGGGATGGGGTTCACGACACCTTCAGTGCCCCAGTCACCGTCCATACCGATGCCTTCCTTCATTTCCTCGTCATCGTCACGATAGATTACAACGGAGGACGGCGGGACCTCATCGATATAGCGTCTGAAGTACCAACCGCAGCGAGACGGGTCAGCATCCATGGCAATGCCCTTGCCGCCATCTTCGCTAATCATGGGAATGGCGCTCTTCCAAGCGACGTTTTCCGGCAGGAAGACATAGAAATACTTTACGTCAGGAGGGGTCTTGCTGTAGTAAGTGACATTTTCCTTTTCCGGGTCCGGATGGGCCTGAATCCACAGTTCCCCATCGGTGCCGAAATGGACACACTTGAATCCGGCTGCGTCGGACATCTGCATGTACTTGACGTTCATGGAGTCCGGGCGCACGCAATGGCCGCTATTGCAGTCATTGGCGCCAGTTTCTTCGATATTGAAACCGTTAGCTTGGTTAGCACCGCCGATGTCACTAGCAGACACCTGCAGCCAACCATCATATGCACTCTTTGTGAAGGCCGTCTTTTGACCACCAGCAACAGCATATGCCGATTTCCACCCATCCGGCAACTTAAAGTATACCGTACCTTCGCAAGCCATGCTTGCAAACACCCCTTGCACCCCTGCAAAGAGAAGAACTATTGCAAACACCATTTTTTGTAAGGCGTTATATTGTTTTTTCATAATCATCTTTTCCATTTAGGTTCTCCGACCATACAGCGTACCAAAAACACGCGGTTCTTGATACACTACACCGACCTAAAATCTACCCTTTTTGCGAAAAAAACGGACTGTTTTTTTGCAAAACAACACAAAAAAGTGTTTACAAACGGTTATTTTGCAAAAATATGTTTATAAATCACACAAATTGGACAAGACAAAAAATACAAAACCGTTACGGGTCGTTCCGATTTGTAAATATCAATTTACAAACAATCTTGTTCCACATCACCCACCCTTTTTTTCATCCCCCAAAGTCATCGCCAAGAAACCCAAATTAGCTACATTTTAATCGACAAAAATGAACGAGGGCCCGATGAAGGATTTAGACCAAACTATCGTCACAGGAAACAAGACGATTCGGTTTCGACCGAGCGAAGTGCGCCCGCACCTCATCGTACTGTACCCTCAGGCCCAATTCAAGCAGATTCCCCTTTCCGTCGGGAGCGTCATCCTCGGGCGCGGTCAAGACGCCGACGTCCACCTGGACGACGAGCTGGTGAGCCGCAAGCACTGCAAGCTCACCTTTGACGGAACCCGCATCACCGTGGAAGACCTCGGCAGCACCAACGGCACCTACGTCGACGGCAACCCCGTTACCGTAGCCCCCCTCGGGCCCGACAACCGTCTGCAACTCGGCACGATGATCTTGAAGGTGGAATTCAAGGACGCCACCGAAGAGGCCATAGCCCGCGAACTGTTCGAGGCGGCGACGACGGACGCGCTCACCAAGATTGCGAACCGCCGCACTTTCATGGACAGGAGCCTCGGTGAGCTCGCACTCGCCCGACGCAATAACTATTACGTGCACTGCATCATGGTGGACGTGGACCACTTCAAGCGCGTGAACGACACGTGGGGCCACCAGTGCGGGGACGTGGTGCTCAAGGAAGTCGCGAGGATTTTGAAAGAGGAAAAACGGGAATCCGACCTGCTCGCCCGCTACGGCGGCGAGGAATTCGTGCTGCTCCAGTGCGGCATCGGCCCCGAAGACGCGAAAAAAAGTGCGGAACGCCTCCGCGCAGCCGTCGAAAGCCACCGTTTTTCATGGGACGACACGATAATCCCCGTCACCATCTCCCTCGGGCTAGCCAGCAAGCAGGGTGAATTCATCGGGAAGATAGAAGAACTCATCGCCGAAAGCGACAAGTACCTCTACATCGCCAAGGAAGACGGCCGCAACCAAGTCGCCTCCGCGTAAATTTTCTAAATTTGCGCCCCGAAATGTCAAAAATCCTTGAAAACAAGAAGCTCAACGCGATGGGGACGGCCAGCATCCCCAAGATTATCCTGCAGTTCTCGGTACCCGCCATCATCAGCATGCTGATCGAGGCGCTCTACAACATCGTGGACCGCTACTTCGTTGGGCAGGGCGTCGGCAGCCTGGGCATCGGGGGCATCACGATATGCTTCCCCATCGCCCTGTTCATCATGGCCATGTCGATGATCGTGGGCGTCGGCGGCAACACGCTCTTCGCCATCCGCCTGGGCGAAAAGAAGTACGAGCAGGCCGCCATCATCCTTTGCAACTCGTTTTTGCTGCTGGTCATCATGGCCGTGGCGGCGTTCACGCTGGGCCAGACGTTCATGACCCCGCTCCTCAAGCTGTTCGGCGCGAGCGACCAGCTGCTGCCCGTGGCCAAGAGCTACATGCGTATTATATTGATGGGGGCCATCTTCCAGACCATCGTCCCGGGGATGAACCACTTCATCCGCAGCATGGGACACCCCAAGACGGCCATGACCCGCGTCATGATCGGCGCCGGAAGCAACGTGTTTTTCGACTGGCTGTTCATCATGAAGTTCGGCTGGGGCATCGAGGGCGCCGCATGGGCGACCGTGCTGAGCCAGTTCATCGGCGGCATGGCGGTGATGCAGTTCTTCTTGAAGAAGA
>CAMZDZ010000059.1 GCA_947305535.1 uncultured Fibrobacter sp. | reverse complement strand
CGAGCCCCACACAAGAATACCGGCAAGAACAGCACAAAGTTACGCTCGGCAATGAGCGCAAGGACCGCCGTCGCAAAAAGGCAGATATGGACCAAGCCGAGCCGTACCCTGAGCGCATCCCAAACGGCAAATACGAGCCCGGCGACGCACAAGGCAACCATCAGCACACATTCCAGGACATTCTCCCCCGCCACAAGAAGCGTGAACGGCGAACGGTTCTCGGCAATCTCGCTTGCGAACACTGCTGCCGACGGGCTAAGGCCGACAAGACGGTCCAGCAGCCCGAACGGATAAAGAAACAGGTTCAGCCCTTCGCCGTGCAGGAACGGCATGGCAAACAGGGCCAGCACAACGGCGACATGCAACAGGCGGATCTTTTGGGGCAACTTTATTTTCAGCCGTCCGGCATCCAGCCATGCAGAAATCAGGACCGCCACAGCGAAAAGCGGGCCAAGGATGTAAAGGCCCTGGCACTTGCACCAAATCCACTGGATGGCGAATAGAGCTAAGAGGCTCCAGGTTCCAGGCGCGAGGTTCGAGGTGTAAAAAAGTCGGGGAAGAACATTCCAGTAGATTCCAAGGAACAAAAGCGAAAAGAGGACGGGGCGGATTTCAAGGTGGTAGCGGAAAACGAAGAGGAGCACCGAGGCAAGGGCAACACCCATGAAAGTTGCCGAATCGCTTCGCGTCTCTTCGCCAGATTCCCGACGCGGCCACAGGAAAAGCGCGAAGACGGTTCCCCACAGCAGGGCCTTGAACGCGACAAGGAGCGGAGCGCCCCCCACGGAGTAGACAAAGCCCACCACCATCTGGAAATACTCGTGGACGTTCACCACCGGCGAGCGCGACGGCGTCCACGTCTGCACCCACTCGCGTGCACAAGCCAGGTGCCACCAGATATCCGTATCGGTCAGCGGGAATATGGAAAACAGGGCAGCGGCAACGGCAACCGCCAAAAAGCTGAACCTATTTGCATATCCATGATTCACGCGGCACCGTTTCTTTTACCGGGATCGAATTTCTTTCAGTTTTGCGTCTACCCTTTCCGTCATCTTGTAGGCGCCGAGATAACTCAGGTGATCCATGTTGTAAGCCATCGATTCATCCTGATAGTCGTGGTTCCCCCACTTGTTCTCGTCCATCCACACGATGTCGTAGGTCTTGAGAGAATCGAACAGCGCCTCGGTAACGGAACGGCTCGGGCCGTACATGCCGAAGGCCCCCGTATTCTTATAGCCTGCATGGCGCGGAATGACCAAGGCGACCACGGTCACCTTATGTTTCTTGCACATCTCGACAATGGACTTGAACACTTCCATGTTCACGCCCACAATCGAATCGTCCATCGTCATCGACGTCGTATCCACATTGACGTCGGGCGTATACCAGGCAGACACCGGCAACAGGAAATTTTCAAAGTCATAAGGGTGCATCAAAACCGAGATAGGCTTGGGCGCATCCTTTACCGCCTCGATAAATCCCTGCGGGATGCTGTCCTTCCAGAATCCGTGATTTGCATCGTAGGCATAGCCAGCGGCACGCTCCAGCACAGGATTCCAGGATTCGTCGGCAGTACGCCAGAACATGTCGGGAGAAACTTCCAGCACAAGGTATTTCAGGTGCGGGACATGGTTGAACATGTAGTTTTCCAGCAGGTACTGCGCGCCGTACAGGTCGCCCGACGAGTAAGCCATGTTCAGCATCTTCTCGTTTGTAATACGTTGTTCATACAGACCAAACAGCATGCGAGAACTGCCCATCGCCACCGCCGTTACGGAATCCTTGCGCGTCCAGAAATTTTCCATCTTCACGCGGAGTTCTACGGAATAGTAAGGCAGGCGGTCGCTGTAGTACATGCCGGCACTGTCAATATTCACATTGCCAGTCCCGTTCGCAGACAAATCCGGGTTCACCCACAGGCAGGGATGCCACAGGTCATCGCTTTCGGCAAGAACTATCGTGCTGGAATCATTCAAATCGGTAAGCGATATCCGCAAGTGATTCCCGGAAGCCGACACCAGCGTACCCACGACCAGGTTCGTATTCGAGGCCCATTCTGCATGGTCAAAAGTATAACCTTCGGGAGCCTTAACGGACTGGATTAACTTGCCCGTGCTATCGGCAACCAGGAGGTATTCGTGCGCCCTGTACTTTTCGCCAACAAAGTTGTCGCTTGACTTTTCGCCGAAATCAAGGAACACGGTGCGCTTGGATCCGTCCTTGGCCAGCGAGGCATTGCACGCCTGCTTGCCGCCATACCAAAGGGAATCCTTGTCCGACATCCGGGCACGCAGCAGCCTTGCCCCGGACACCGCGAGCTTGCGATCGTCGCTGACGCCCCCGTTATACGTTCCGTCAAAAAGCTTTTCAGGTTTGCCGAATTTCCCTTTGGAGAACTTGACCTGCCAAGTGGACTGCGCCTTCCAGGCGGTTTCGTCGTCGTTCGTCGCGCAATCGGTCACGTAGACAATGACCGTGTCCCCGGCGGGGGTCACGTTCCAGCGCGGAACGGCAGCGCTTTCCACATCCAGCTTGACAACCTTGGAATCTACAGCTTTCAAATCACGCACATAAAGGGCCGACACGCCGGGAACGCCTTCCGCCTTAGTGCAAAAAGCGACCTTGCTTCCGTCGGGAGAAATGTCGGGATGGTAGGAATCGATCGTATCGGCGATTTCCAGAACGGAAAGCGAACCGTTCATATAGTCAATGAAGGCGATATTTCCCGAATTTTCATTCCGGAACACGAGCTTGGAATGGAAGGTCCCCGTTTTCGTGCGCACATTCATGGCCGTCGCGACGGGAACAACTCTCGAAGTGGTCGCGACCCCGTTTTCGCTAAGCCAAACAGGGTCGGGAATAGGGCCGAACGCAAACCGGAAACCCACATAAGGCGCCAGCGTCGAGGAGGTGACCGTGTAGATATCGCCACGGGAATACATATTGATGGAGGCGACATCGTCCCTATACGAACCGCCCTTGAGAACCCGCTCGCCCAGGCTTCCCCCATCGGGAGCGCCGACATAATTCACCACCGTCGTATCGCGGAAGAATCCCAACCAGTCATTCACCCATTCCTTGACATTGCCTTCCATGTCGCACAGGCCCGAGGAACGCGCACCCATCGTGCAATAGTCGTGCAAGTCGTAATCGGAATTTCCGCCATGCCAGGATTTTTCAGGAACAAAGTCCAGCGATGCCGCGTACACCCATTCCGCCTCGGTAGGCAAGCGGTATCCGGCGACTTCCGGATGGAAAACAAGGTCCGCCAAGTTGATGCAATTCCCGATGTTATTGTTGTTTCTCCGAGAATACGTGTAAACCGTATCGAAGCCATCCCTCTTGCTCCTTGCATTGGCAGTCAGCACGGCATCGTAATAGGTCATATTCCGGATAGGCAGGAACCGATTTATTTCGTCTGCGGCACCGCCCATAAGCGAGGCAAACTCCTGGTGCGTCATTTCGTGAGCATCGATGGAATAGTCGTAGGTGAATTCCACCTTCATGCGGGGACGTTCGCGGGTTGTCGAAAGAGTATCGTCCGTCCCAAGGTATATCGAATGTCCTGCCGCAAGGATCTTCACCATCCCGACATGCAGCGTGTCGGTCTCCGCGAGCTCGAAATCGCCCGGCACGCTCGGGATGTTCGGCTGAGAAAGCTTATCGACGGCATCCGAGCACGCCAACAAAAGAGAGCCAAAAGCAACAAAAATGAAGAACCGGGAAAACCTCGTCATAACGGGAGAAATATAAAAACACACTTACGGGGAAACAACGCCTTCCAGGCTATCCAGCAGCGCATTCAGGCGCGCCGTCAGCACTTCTGCGCCCAGACAGCTCAAATGATCCCTATTGAAGGCCAAGGAGTCACTGTAGTCGTGATTCCCCATCTTATTTTCGTCCCAGAATACGAAATGCGGATATACAGATTTTAGGTCCTCAATTTCTTTCAACAATCCCGGAGCCTCGCTTCTGCGAATACCGTAACGTCCGAACGACCCCGTATTCCTGAAATTCGGGCTCTGCGGGAAAACAATGCCGATAACGTACACGTTATGGTTTTCCGCCATTTTCAGGATATTTTCAAAATGCGCAAGAGCCGCATAGAAATGTTCCGAGCGGGTATCCATCCACGTGCTGTCAAAATCTAATCCCGGGTCATCTTCCCAATCCCCCGGGTCCACAAGATCGTATCCCATCGTATTATAGAGATGCGTTTCGTAGTATTCCATGCCCAACGAATTATGGGTCAGTTCAGCAAGTCCCTCAGGGTAGCCGTTTTTCCAGAAATCATGATTTTCGTCGTAAACATACCCCGGATGCTTTTTGTAATCCATGAAGAAGAAATTGTATTCGCTATGTTCATCCTTATGCCACAGGTCGATATCCAGCGAAACGACAAGGTACTTCAAGTTCTTCACATGGGGGAATACATAATTTCTGGCAAGATGCTCCGAAACATACATCATATTCGGGACATTGGACAGATTCAACAACTTAAACGGCTCCTGGATGTTTTTCGGGATAATACTCGCCTGAGGACGTGACGACCCCAGAACAACCACGTTGGCCCAGTCCCTATACGTCCAAAGCAAGTCCAGTTTATAGCGCAGGATTATCGCATTAACATCGTCAGCCACATTGTAGTAGATACCGGCGCTGTCCGCATCAAGCAAGACATTTTGCACGACACTTCCCTGCTGGCTCCACAAGGCGGGATGCCAAAGTTCATCCCCTTCGGCAAGGACGACGGTGTTTCCATCGAGAATATTTACAAGGACAATCTTCTCGTGAGCGCCGTTGGAATTCGTCAAAGTCGCGACGGCCAAGTCACCGGCCGAAGCCCACTCGCTATGGTCAAACGTATAACCCTCGGGCGCCACAACCGAACCAGTCAGATTTCCAGCACTATCCACCACCAGGATTCTTGCATGCGTGCCATAGTTCTCGCCAACAAATGCCTGTCCCGTCTTTCCACCAAAATCCAGGAACAACGTACGCTTGCTGCCATCCTTGGCCAGAGAAGCATTGCAGGCCTGTTCCCCGTCATACCAAACAACATCCTGCCCCAGAACATTCGCCCGGAGAAGGCGGGCGCCCGTCACGGCAAACAAGTTATCGTTGCTGACGCCCCCATGGTACGCCCCGTCAAAGAGCTTTTCAGGAACGCCAAAAGTCCCGTTAGCAAATCGCACCTGCCAGGTGGATGCCAACTTGAAGGACGCTTCATCCGCATTATTGCCGGCATCCGTCACATAAACAATAGCCGTATCGCCATTTTCGAGAACCCGCCAGCGCGGTATGGCAGCCGATTCCACATCCAGTTTCACGAGGTTCGTCCCGCCAGCATTCAGGTCCCGCACGTAGAGAGCGGACTTGCCCGGCACGCCTTCGAGCCCCGTGCAGAACGCGACCTTTTTCCCATCGGGAGAAATATCCGGGTGGTACGCGTCGATAGTATCTGCGATTTCGATGACCGAAAGCATGCCTTCAGCGTAATCGACAAATGCGATATTCCCCGTCTGGTCGTTACGGAAAGCAAGTTTGGTATGGAACGTTCCCGTCATAGAGCGGATTGTCGACGAACTCGCCAGCAAGAGCAGACGGCTCGTCGTAGCATTTCCACTGGAATTCATCCAAGTCGCACCGGGAATCTTACCAAAGGCCAGCCTGAATCCAACATAATCGGCCTTCGTCGAAGAAGTCACCGTATAGATATCGCCTCGGGAGAAAATGTTCATAGCAGAAGCATCCGTACGGTAGCTGCCCCCCTTGACAATGCGCAGGCCAAGCGAGCCGCCATCGGGAGCACCCACGTAATTCGACAGCGTCGTATCGCGGAAATTGCCGAGCCAGTCATTCACCCATTCCATGGCGTTTCCAACCACGTCACAAAGGATATTTTCACCGACATCCATCGAGCACACGTCATGCAAAACGTAGCCGGAATTACCGGCATTCCAGCTCAAATCAATGTCCCAGCTCTGGATTGCAGCCAGGGTCCATTCCGCCTCTGTCGGCAGGCGATACCCATCGACTTCCGGGTGGAACGCAAAGCCCTCCAGGTTCGTGCAGTGGCCTTCCGCATCAAGATCCGCCTGGACATAGGAATAGACCGTATCGTGAGATTCAGCCTTGCTCCGTGCATTGGCATACAGAACGGCATCGTAATAAGTCAAATTCGTCGCAGGAAGGTTTTCGCCGGCACATTGCAAAATGACTCCTGTAGCCGGCGTCATCAAACTATTGAATTCACCACATGTCACCTCATGGCGCCCAATCGAAAAATCATAATCGAAAAGCACCTGCATCATCGGCCGCTCATTCGCCTTAGCCGAAGCAACATTCGTTCCCAATATGACCTGCTGCGTGTTCGACGCCACCCGGAGCATTCCCGGCAAAGAGTCCTCTACATACATTGTAGGGGCGGGCGTCATCGACGAATCGCCAGAACCTTCACATGCAGACAACAATAAAATTGAGAATATGGCAAAGAAAACCAACTTCATGTTTTTAAAAATACAAAAACATCAAGGGCGCTCCAAGGGCACCTTTTTCTTCACAATTTCCTGATTCACCGAAATGCCCGGATACGCGGGGAAAAACTCCTCCGCCATCCGGTACCAGGCCAGCGCCCGGCGCGGATCGGAATCCATGTACAGGTTTCCCAAATCGAACGCGGCAAGGCCCACGAACTCGCGAGTCTTCAGAGGCTTGAACTCCAGTCCCGTCCACGGGCCGTCCTTGTATTTTTGGCGGTATTCCTCGTCCGTGTACGAATACCCGCGACGGTTCGGTTCCAGGTTCACCGTCTTGCGCGCAAACCCGAACTCTTCAAGCCCGTTCAACTTCCCGTAACGCAAAAAGACATGGCCGGGCAAAAGGATTACATTCAGCGGCAGGTTCCTGGCCTCGGCCACCATCATGGCAAGCCAGGCAAGGCCCATGCAGCCGGACTTCCTGTTCTTCAAAACCTGCAAGGGGAGCACGGCATCCTTGGAAACGGCGGCCTCCCCCGCCCCGGCAAACTCAATGTTCCAATAGTCCCACAGGAGCGCGGTCAACGACTTGAGCGGATCCTTGGACACGGCAACGGCGCTGTCGAAAAAGGCAAGGCCCGCTTTCCAGTCGGCAATCGAGTCGACGCATCCCGTCGGCCTTTCCTCGAACAGGCAGGCCATCTCGGCATACCTCGGCTCGGCGGCGCGGCCGCTCCACAAGGCGACGGTCAGCGCGACCGCCAAAAGTGCCACGAGGCACGGCCAGAACAGCTTTTTTAACATCGTTCTGGCGCTCCGGATTACAGCTTGTCCCATTCCATGGGAGACTGCCAGAAGTCCCTGGCCGTCATCATGTAAATGACCAGGCGCTTGCTCTGCATGTCCTTCGTCATCTTCATCATGCGGCTACGCACGCCGGGACCGCCGCCCCAGCTTGTCGCCACCTGCACGTCGAGGCCGACAGCGTAGGCCAGCAGCGAGCCCGGGCCGCCGCTCTTCTGGTCGACGGACTCGAACACGCCGGTGAACGAGTCGCCCATCAAGAGAATCGGGGCATTCTTGTCGCCCTTGTAGGCCTTGTCGCCCTTGTAAATCTTCATGCCGGCAAGCGTGTCGGCAGGATACTTCGACTTCTCGGCATCCGGCAGGTGAGCCACCAGGTCACCTTCGCGCAGCACGACGGTATCCTTCATGGCAAGGCTTCCCGGACGGGCGCCGGACTGTTCGTACCAGGAATACTGCGTCACCCTGGCAGCCAGCAGCTCCATGGCGGCAAGCATTCCGGGCAGGGCCCAGTGCGTGTCGTAACGCTGGTAGCTGTAGTGCGGAGGTTCATCGCCGGAGCGGGCAGCCTTCAGGGCCGGGTACAAATCCAGCACGTCGATTCCAGCGGCAAGCATCTCGCGCATGAACTCGCGGCCGCTCACGCTCACGCAAAGGTCTTCCGGCGTACCGGCAACCATCTTGTCGGCATAGATTTCTTCCTTCACGGGGATAGGCACCACAAGCAGCTGGATGTTGAGGGAATCCAGGTGCTGCTTCAGCTCGATCATGCGCGGCAGCGGATTGTGCAGGCTGTCCTGCGCACTGATCTTGTCGGCAACCAGGTAGTTCGCGTTGCGACGGAACCAGAGCATCCCGTTGTCGGACCAGGCGTTCTGTTCCTTGGGCAGCTTGCCGAGCTTGGCCTTCAGGGACTTCTGGAACTTGGCGGTTGCATCGTTGGCCGGGCAGCTATTCTCCATCGACTCGAGCGTGGCAAGCCTTGCCGCCGAACTCGTGTCGAGCGTGCGGTCCACGGGAATCACCTCGCCCGCAGCAAGCAGGGAATCGGCCTTGCGCTGCGCATAAATGTCCTCGTCCGTCATCCTGAACGCAGGCACCTCAAAGGCAATCCACATCGGCTTGCCCATCGGGTTTCCGCGCATCACGGCGAAAGGCCTGTTATTCTTGTCAAGCCAGTTATCGCCGGGAACATGCTGTTCCAAGTCGGTATTCAAAGTCGGGTACCAGTAAGACGAAAGCGTGCGCGCCCAGTTCATGGCATCTTCGGAATTCATCTCGGCGGTCAGGTAGTAGTTGAGCACCTCGGCTGTTTCGCCACCCGAGACGAGTTTCAGCTTTCCGTAGAACACCTGGCGCTTGGTCCACGAGGCGGGCAGCACCTCGGCCCACCATTCCACGGCATTGTCCTTCTTAACACCCCACAGACGGGTCACGCTCTGGAAGGCGCGGAACACGTCGGGCTCGCCCCACTTGACCGCTTCCACGGAGTTCAGGACGCTTGCAAGCGAATCGGAACCCGTCTGGGCGTACAGAATCTTGGAGAACGGCTCCCAGGCAACCGGCGAAATCCCGGCGACTGCCTGCGGCATATACGCAAGAACCGTGTCGAACATCGGGAACGGGTAATCGGCGATTTTCGCCCCTTCCATCGTGCCCTTGTAATTTTCGGGGACTTCGTCCTTACCGGCCAGGCGGATGGGATTGCTCGAATACGCGGCAAAGTCGAGCGCGGCAAGGGTCGGCTTGTTCACGACACGCACCTGGCGGTCGGCATCGACAACCTTTATCTCGAAAACGGTCTCCGGAGTCACATCGGTCCCGATCGGACCGTACTCGGAACGCGCCGCCTCAACGGCCGGTGGCACGGAGTTGCCAGAAGCGCAAGAAATGAAAGCCAAGGCAGCGGCAACGCCCACTGCAGAAAACAGAAGAGGGGAAATGTATTTAGTATTCACGCCTATAATATATAAAATGGCTTACCGGCCATTCTTCTTGTCAAGAACGCTAATCAGGGAATCCAACTGTACAGAGAGCCGAATCGCCCCGTTAATGCACAAATGGTCGTAATCCGTCGCCATGTCGTCGCCGAAATCATGGTTTCCCATCTGGTTCTTGTCCCAGAGCACGAAGTTGGAATAGACACGGGTCAAGTCGTCGATCCTTTGAATGACCTTCTTGGCGAGGCTCCTGCGCATGCCGTAACGCCCGAAAGCCCCCGTCTTTTTGTAAGCCGGGCTTTGCGGGAAAATGACACCGATGACAATCACGTCCTTGTTGGCCGCGACACGAATAATCGAATCCAGCGCAGCCATGCTGTTGTCTATAAATTCCGGAGCATCGTCAAACAACGTGGAATCCTGCTCAACTTCCGGATTCTTCCCGCCCCATCCATCCGAAGCGCAGCCGTTCGCAATGTAACGCCCCCGCTCGATCATGTAATAGCTTCTCGTAAGGGTGTCCTGATACGGGGCATTCTGAACATACGTGTAAAGATTGCCCGGATAGTTATCCCTCCAGTAATTGTGGTTCTCGTCGTAGACATATCCCGGATAACGTTTATAATCCTTGGCAAAGAAATTGTCGTTCTTGGAATTATCCTCTTTGTTCCAGAAGTCAATATCCAGCGATACAACCAGATACTTCAACTTGTTCAAGTGGGGACTGACATACCGCACGTAGTAATCCCGTGTCGCATAGATGGAATTCGGAGCGTGAGCCAGGTTTATGGAATAATGTTCGCTAGTCAAAAGGGCGGGAGACATGGAATACAGCGGACGCGACGAGCCCATGATGGCGACCTTAGTCACTTCCCTGTATCTCCAGAGCAGTTCCATCTTGTACCGCAGAGCCTCCACCCCCTTCGGGTCGTCGGCAGAGTTCATGTAGATTCCGGCACTGTCGGGATCAAATTCCGTCTTCTTCTTCCTGGAATACGAAGCGCTCATCCACAGGCACGGATGCCAAAGTTCCGTACCGCTCACCAGTTCCGTGAGGCTGCTGTCGGCCATGTTCAGCACGACAATCTTCGAATGCATCCCGTTACTGTTGGCCAAAGTCGCGACGGCAATTTCGCGCTGCCACTCGTTCGCATAATTCAGCGCCCATTCGCTATGGTCAAACGAATAGCCTTCGGGAGCGGCGAACGAGTTCACCAGGGTGCCCACAGTGTCCATGACAAGCAGGCGCTCGTGCGTTCCGTACTTTTCCCCGACAAAGCCCTTCCCCGTCTTCGAGCCGAAATCAAGGAAAAGGACGCGACGGAAGCGCTCCCTCGACAGCGAGACGTTGCACGCCTGCTCGCCGTTGTACCATACCGTATCGCGTCCACCGACCCGCGCCCGGAGCAGCTGGGAGCCCGTCACGGCAAAACGGCCGTCCTCGGCAACTCCGCCGTGATACGCCCCGTCAAAAAGCTTTTCCGGCTTGCCGAACTTGCCCTTTTGGAACTTCACTTGCCACGTGCTCTTCGATTTCCATTCCGACTCGTTCCTGTTGTTGCCGGCATCCGTCACGTAGACAATCACCGTGTCGCCACCCGGAGTCACTTGCCACCGGGGAACCGCAGCACTTTCCACATCCAGTTTCACCAAGTCCGAGCCCTTGGCGTCCAGGTTCCGGACATAGACGCGGGAAGTCCCGCTCACGCCTTCCAGGCCGGTGCAGAAAGCGACCTTGGAACCGTCCGGCGAAATGTCCGGATGGTACGCATCCAAGGTATCCTTAATTTCGGTCAAAGCCAGCACGCCGCTCGAATAATCGACAAAGACCAGGTTGCCCGTCGGGTCGTCGCGGAAGACAAGCTTCATCTTGTCCATATTCGTGGCATGTCTCAACGTCGACGAATTCGCGACAAGGAATGTTTTCGAAACAGCCACCTTCCCGGAAGCATCAAGCCATTCCGGAGAAGGGATGCGACCGCGCGCCAGGCGCATGCCGACATAGTCCGCCTTCGTGGAAGACGTCACCGTGTAAACGTCACCGCGGTTATAGATATTGATGTTGTCGACGCCGTTCTTGTAACTGCCCCCCTTAAGGACGCGCTCGCCGACGCCGTTGCGGTCCGACGCGCCCAGGAAATCCGTCACCGTCGTATCGCGGAAAGGTCCCATCCAGTCGTTCATCCATTCCATGACGTTACCCGCCATGTCGCAGAGTCCCAGGCCGTTCTTCTTTTTCCCGCAGACCTCGTGGGCGCGGTACTTCGAATTCGACGCATTCCACGATTCCGAAGCATCCCAGTCCTGGCTTGCGGCAAGTACCCATTCCGCCTCGTTCGGCAGCCTGTAGCCGTCCGACACGGAACTGTAAACAAGCCCTTCCAAGTTGGTGCATACGCCGTCATCGTCGTAAACCGCATGCAGGTACGAGTAAACGGAATCCACCCCCATCGCCGCGCTCTTCGCATTTGCAAACAGGATGGCGTCGAAATAGGTGATATCCGTAGCGGGCAGATTAGAGGACTTGCAGGCAACACGGTTCTTGAGCGCCGATTTCTTCTTCCCGACCAGCTTGTTGAACTCCCCGCAGGTGACCTCGTGCTTGCCGATGGAAAAATCGTAGTCGAACTCCACCCTCATTTTCGTCCGCTCGTTCACCTTCACCGTGGAATCGTCGGTGCCGAGCACCGCGTGCGCGCCATCCGCGTATATGCGGACCATGCCGTCGTCGAGGGAATCCTTGCCAAAGCCCACGCTGGAGTACTCATCGGGCAAAAGGTTCCCGGCGGAATCGGTATAAAATTCGGAACAAGATGCCAGGAACGGCGCCAATACGGCCAAAAGAGCCAATACGGCCAAAAAAACGACAGGCCCTAAACGGCCCGGTTTCGCATTCATACGATCGAGCGGCATCGCCGAAAATATAAAAAATCCACTGGACCGGTGAGAGAGAGAGGTGTTTATCGGTCCAGTGGATCAGTCAGAGAAGTTGACTTTAATTCTTTATGCAGCGGACATAGTATTCGTTGAATACGAGATCTCCATGCAATGTGGCGTCGTCATCCGTAGCAGAAATCACAAAGTAGTAGGCACTGCTTCCCCCAAGTATTGCCGCAGTCCAGAATCCCCCGAAGTGCTCGGACCAGCCAAGGTCCCTTACGCGCTTGGAACCGCCCGTGATAATGCCGATTTCGTCATTTTCGCTGTCCACGATAGAGCCGTCCGCGGCCATGTGGAGCAGGCTATCCACTTCCCCATACGTCGGAACGTGGAATCCGGCCGGGCAAACGCCCGCAGCCATCGCGGCATCCCATGTGAGCGCCTGTCCGCCCGCAGCAAGTTTCTTCATCCACACCTGCGAACCGATAGTCACCGTTTCCACCACGGGCGGGTCGAACGGAATGTACAACGTGTCCTTATCGACAGTATCCGCAGGAGTGATCGGAGAGCCGCCCATACCCGAAGAATTGGAAGAAGATACCGACATATTCACCGTAGAGGAAGAACTTTGCATAGAGGCATACGACGAACTGGGCACCGCGTAAGAACTGGGGCTCAAGGCCGACGCGCTCGAGGACACGCCGCCCTTCGGCTGCTCGGAATATCCCGCCGGAGTTGGCGCTTCATCCTCACTCGAACTCGACTCCGGCTCGGCAACGACATCAGCATTGGACTTAACACCGATAGTCGCGGCGGCAGCCGAACTGGAACTTTCCAAAGGAATGATATTATCAGATTCGCTCGACCCCGCTGTATTTGTCGCCTCGGCCACGGGGGTAAACGCATTCGTTTCCTCCCACGAACCGCCAGAACAGCCGATTATCAAGAGCAACGCCGTCGACCCGACTATTACTACAAACCTTTTCATCTTACCACCTCTCTCTTATTTCTGGTCAACGGAAAAAGTTGTAAATTTAACCTATAAACCTGATCCATGCCATCGTCCTCCGTCGCAATGGCTATGATTTTACGGCGGAACGAATCCAGTTCCGTAACGATGCGCTGGTAGGCCCGCCCCGTAAGCCCCAGGGTAACCCCCGTTATGTTGCGTTCGGTAGGAGGAATCTCGTCTACGGCCTTCATGGCGAATTCGGCCATCTGCCTGTGCATGGCCCTCACGGCGACCGGCATCGCTTCGCCCGAAGCCATCACGCTCTTTTCGCTCTGCTCGTAGGAATTTTCGCCAGTTTTCTTGAGAAGCCCCGCCTTCACGAGGAAGGCCAGCGTGTCCTTCACATCTTCCGCGGAAATCTTCTGGTAGCAAAGATGCGCAAGGTCGCTGGGCTTGGCGCCGGGCATGTTCGCCGCCAGTTCGCGAAGCACGGAATTCCTCCACGACTCATAGAACGCGAAGGCCACGCTGTCCAGGACGCGCACCTTGTGGGCGTTGGCGATTTCCATCATCCCCTCGTACGCGCGCTTCTTGTCGGCGTCCTTCTTCGCCTGGTCAAAAGCCACAAGGGAACGGAAATAGACAAGTTCATACCCGGCAAGCCCCATCGCCACGGCCACGCGCTCCACCCCGATCTGGCTCAGATTGCTTTTCCCCTCGCAAACCAGCTTGAGGTAAATGGGCGACGAGAACCCCGCCAGACGAGAAAATTCACGCCACGAGAACGCAGAACAGCGTTTGCGCTGGTCATAAAAGTCCTGCATGTAGGCGCGGTAACTCTCGTATTCGATAATGGGCTTCATAATAACCCTAATATATATTATCCCACCCGAAAGTCAATAGCCTATGATACAAATATTTAAGGTTTTTACAGAAATC
>CAMZDZ010000058.1 GCA_947305535.1 uncultured Fibrobacter sp. | reverse complement strand
CCTCATTTGTTGAGAGTTAATCCATCGGGATGGCGATCCCGGTAGAGTATGTTGACATGACAAATGTAGTAAAAGGCGGGCGTCAGCGCGTCAAAATGTAGCCGCGGATGGTTTTCAGGTGCTTTGTTTTCGGGTCGATGGTCACTCCCCAGAATCCGGTGGAAAGCTGCAAGGGGATTTCTTTGCCTAGATATTTCCATTTGACAGGAATATCGTTCTTCCCGATTGTGAAATCCTTGTATTCAAGAGGCTTGTCCCAGTCGGTCCGATGCTTCAAAGGTTGCTTCGCTTCTGCTAGGTTTTTCTTTACCTTTTCTTTCATCTTGTCATCAAGCGATTCTATAAATTCTTTGGGCATTTGTTCCATCATCATCCGTTCTTGGCCTATCTTGTCGATGTAGGGGAAGAATTTTGTAATCCATCCGTTGATGTGCGGAACGGTTCCGCTTCCGTGTCCTGGCGGAATGTACTTGTAGATGCCTCTCCAGAATTCCATATTGAACTTTTTATCGAAAGTAAGAATAAATTCATTTAGGATGGGGTCGATTTGCTCCGCCCACCAAGTCATATCCAGAATGCTTGCCAGCTTGTCGAATGAATCTTTCAGTTTTTGCCAGTCTTGCTTGTTTCCCTTGATGAAAATTTGGGGAATCCCGCACAATGTCATTATGGTGTAGGTGTAGTATTCCGAACTGATGGACATGACCATCGTCTTTGTGACGAATTTGTCGATGGCGGTGGATGTGGAGAAGTCAACTTCAAACGCGGTTCTTGTGGCTTCGGGGAGTTTTTTGTAAAGTGTGTCGTATATTTGAGTGATGTCCTTCTTCCAAGCGCTTGGCGGTGATTGTGGAGTAAGGGAATTGTCTATAATGACGATGTTTGTGTCCGCCCCGTCCCGCACGAACTTGTCCTTGAGCGCGTCGCGGTTGTGCTTGACGTGCTGGCGGATTCCGTCCATCAGCATGAGCCAGATATCGTCGGGATAAATCTCGATGGAATGGTGGTTGGCAAAAGCGACCCCTAACATGCCGACGAACGGATGCGGAAGTTTTCGCTTGCCGCTTCCTTTTAATTCCTTGATAAACTCTTTGCCGGTGCGCTCGTCCAAGAGTACTTGCTTGTTGCCTAACCCAATGTCATGTGTCATGGTATATTGGGGTGTACTGTCCTTGACGTCCTTGTCCTTGACAATGGCGTCTGCGGCGGCTGTGCTAAAACCAATTGCGAAAACCAGCAAGAGAATAAATCTAATCATAGCTTAAATATACAATAGAAGCTGTTGCAAGAAGTCTTTTCGACAGGGCTAGGAGCTATATTTACATCATGGATTTTTTCACGAAAACAGACATCTCCGTCCCGGATTGGCGAATCGACTACACCGGGAAAGTCGCCTTTGTGGGCTCCTGCTTTGCCGACAATATTTCGAGGCGCTTTGCGGAGAGAAAATTCCACGTGCTTTCGAACCCTTTCGGCACCATCTACAATCCGCTTTCGATTGCTGCCATGCTGGGGAACATCGCAGGTGCGAAAACCTACGGGGAGGGGGACGTTTTCCAGGATGCCCGTGCTCCGTTATGGCATTGCTGGGGTGCGCACGGCTCTCTCTCGGCGCCGACCCGCGAAGACTGTATCGCTAACCTGAACGATGCTGCATCCCGTGCGCGAACTTTCCTGCAAGGTTCCGATGCTGTTTTTGTTACGCTGGGCACGGCGTTCGTCTATTTCCTGAAGCAGACGGGGGAGGTGGTCTCGAATTGCCACCGGCAGGACCCTGGCCTGTTCAGCCGCGAGTTTGTTTCCGTGGAGCGCGCGGCCGCTGCGCTGCACGACATCGTCGATAGCCTGCACAAGATAAGGCAAGGCAAAGTCCATGTCGTGTTCACCGTGTCGCCGCTTCGGCATGCGGGGGACGGGATGCACAACAATACGCTTTCCAAGGCGACGTTGCAACTTGCCGTAAACCAGGTTGTTGCGGAATTTGCGTCCGGGCGTTCCGGGGATTTTTCCGGCGACGTCTCCGTCGAATATTTCTCGAGTTACGAAATCGTGATGGACGAACTGCGCGATTATCGTTTCTATGATGCTGACATGATTCATTTGTCCGAAACGGCCGAGGATTACGTGTTCGAACGGATGGCCGAAACCTATTGCGATGCGACGACTCGCGAGAATATCCGCAAGGTGGAAAAGTTCCTGAAGAGCGCCCGTCACCGTATAAGTGACGCCTCGACCCCTGCGGCAGCAGAGTTTGCGAAGAAATGCATTGCCCAGGCTGCGGAACTTGAATCGCAGATTCCCGGGCTCGACCTTGCCGAAGAACGCGAACGGTTCATGGCACTCTAAACAAGAAATTAAGCAAGAAATTAAACAAGAAATGCCCGGCCGGAGCCGGACATGTCAATGTCAAAAAGACGTTCTAGCTAAATAGTCGCGCGAAGCGAATGAACTAGAAGTTTTCAGCGGTGATTTCGAAGAAGGACTGCGGGTGGGCGCAGACGGGGCATGCGGCCGGGGCCTTGGTGCCGACGACGATGTGTCCGCAGTTGCGGCATTCCCACACCTTGACTTCGCTCTTCTCGAACACGGCGGCGGTCTCCACGTTCTTGAGGAGGGCGCGGTAGCGTTCTTCGTGGCGCTTTTCGATAGCGGCGACCATGCGGAACTTCTTGGCAAGGACAGTGAAGCCTTCTTCTTCGGCTGTCTTGGCGAAGCCTTCGTACATGTCGGTCCATTCGAAGTTTTCGCCATCGGCGGCAGCGCTCAGGTTGGCGGCGGTGTCGCCGATACCTTCGAGTTCCTTGAACCACAGCTTGGCGTGTTCCTTCTCGTTGTCGGCTGTCTTGAGGAAGAGTTCCGCAATCTGTTCAAAGCCTTCCTTCTTTGCGGCGCTTGCAAAGTAGGTGTACTTGTTGCGGGCCTGGGATTCGCCTGCGAAGGCGGCCTGGAGGTTCTTTTCGGTTTGGGTGCCAGCGTATTTGTTTGCCATTTTGGATCCTTTTGGTGTTTGGTGTACTGGTCTTCAATGTAGATTATTTTTCGCTCCAAAAAGTAGTGTTTGGCTCCAAATAATACGAAGTGTATAATTTAGAGTTTAAAACTGAAAAATTATTGTGAAAAAACGTTTGTTTTTGTTGAAAAACGTGATTTTTGTATAATTTAGATATTGCGGTGAGTGCCTGGAGAATCTATTTTATAGGCATGAAACCGATACTCGAATACAAAGACTACCACCTTTTCATGCAGGACTATTACGATTATCGTAAAAGTCACGGGGCGTTCTCCTGGCGCGAATTCAGCAAGCTTGCCGGATTCAGCTCGCCGAACTTCCTGAAACTTGTATGTATGGGTCAGAGCAACCTGAGCCTAGTCAAGGTTGAACCGGTCGCGAAGGCCATGGGGCTTGTCGCATACGAGGGCGAATATTTCAGGCAGCTCGTCATCTTCGGGAATGCCGTGAAGGATTCCGTCAAGAAGGCCGCCCTGCTCGAGATGGAAAGGATTGCCCGGGAGCACAAGGCCCGCGTCGTCGACAGCGATACCTTCCAGTATTATGAATCGTGGAAGTACCCGGTCATTCGCGAACTTGCCCCGATGATGCCCGGCGCCCAACCCCGCAAACTTGCCGACGAATGCAAGGAATATGTCTCCGCCGAGGAAGTCCGCGACATTCTCGCCTTTTTGGTGAAGGCGGGCTTCTTGAAGAAGAAAGGGGATAAAGTCTACGCGCAAACCGAGAAGTCTGTCACCGGTTCGCCGGAAGCGCTTCCCATTGCCATCCGTGCCATGCACAAGGAGATGGGCAACATGGCAGTGCGTGCGGTCGACCGCTACAGTGCGAGCGAACGCTACTTCACGGGCATGACCATCGGCGTGAACGAGACAAACTACTCGCGCATTGTCGCTGAAATCGACTCCTGTGCTAGGAAAATTGCCGCTATCGCCAATGAAACAGAGAATTTAAACCAGGTCTACGGCCTCAATTTCCAACTTTTCCCATTTACAAATAAGATTGAAGGAGGAAGCAATGCTTAACCTTAAACAGATCTTTTATATCGCTTTTGCCTTTTGTGTGCTGGCTGCTTGCTCCTCGGACGATTCCTCTGTGGCCGGGACTACGACGATTCCGAATGCGAGTGCCGAAATTACCAGTTCCTCGGACAAGAGTAGCAGTTCTTCTGGTGATGAGGTAACGAATTCGTCGGATGATGTCGAGAGTTCATCTGGCAAGGAAGTTGTCGGCAGTTCCTCGTCCAAAGGCGATGATGAAGTTCAGGACATTGTTTTCTCCACGGAGGCGACATCGAAAAAACCGCTCCAGCGAGGAGAAGTCTCTGTCTATGCTGCAGAAAATGGCGCCGAAGCGTCGTGTTCTGTAGGTCAAAAGGTTTATACGTTGAGATTCATTATGAATGAAGATCGTTCGATGCAAAAAATGCTGTACTTGGATAATTTCGGCAGTGATTGCGATAGCATTTTTAATTTGTTCAGACGTTCATGCGTGCGTGGCATCTTGGGTGTTGCCTCGGGAACGGCTTGTAGTGGAAATGGTCGATTGAAGGCTTCCTGCTTTATAACCAATATTGATTCTTTGAGAAAGTGTACGACGCTAGGGTGCTCTAGAGTAAATCCGGATTCTGTGATTGATTTCGATGCGGTTGTCAGTGATTTTGTACAAGAATCGGACAGCCTATGCAGTGATATTCCTATAGGTTCGGTTGCGGCGGATTCTTTGGATGACCGCCCCGAGTTGCCTTCGGATTCTGTTGTAGGGGTCGATACTACTGCAAAACGTCTATTTATTATAAAACCGAATATTGATACTATGGAAGTTTCTGAGCGCGAAAATGCAATTTTGTCTATGGTGGTATCAAAACACGAATATGAATTTTTGGATAGTCTGGCGTGGTCAAACCGTCAAAAAAATGTAAAAGATGAAGTTTATAGCGTAGTGCACGTGGTGCATGATTATGCGCAATATGAATGGACGACACCAAAAGAGGAATATTTTGTTAAAGGCACGTCATCTCTTAATCGTTGTAGTTTAGATTTGTATAGTGAAGAACGTGGTTTGGTGCGTTATTTTGATATCTTCACGACGCCCATGTTTGATGGCGAGGGAAATCTTGAGTCGACGATTCTTTATATGGACTCCATAATCGTGTACTTGGCTTATGGCAAAATTGGCACTTCTGCGCCTATGGTAAAGGATATATTCCGAGCGGAGTGCGAAGCGACGGCGGGGGTGTATGTCGATAATTTTGTGTTCCTGTCAGAAATTCCAAAAAGGGTGGCATTGACGTGTGCGGTCAAAAACTTCTCTGGCGTGTCGTTTGAATCGATTGTGGCCCAGCAACGCAACCTGTGCAAAAATGAATATCTTGTTTTTACGGAGCCCGATTAGTATCTGAAAAAGGCTTGGGCTAAAAAAATCTAGAAAGTTCTCCGTAGAGTACGGAGAGCTTTTTTTATGGCTTTTTGCTGAAATGATACAGGGTGTATCATTCCGACAAAAATATTGAAAAAATATTTATTATTCTGTTGATTTTCTTTAAAAAACTTGGTTTTCGTATCATTCCAAATGTTGCTTTAGGTGGTTCTTTAAGGTATATTTATAGACATGAAACCGATAACTGAATACAAAGACTACCGCAAGTACATGCAAGACTTCTACGACGAGCGCAAGCGTACGGGCGCGTTCTCGTGGAGGGAGTTTTCCAAGCTTGCCGGTTTTACTTCCCCAACGTATCTCAAGTTGGTATGCGAAGGGAAGAGCGGGTTGAGCAAGGTCAAGATGCTGCAGGTTTCCAAGGCAATGGGCCTCACCGGGTACGAAGAGGAATACTTTTCGCTCCTCGTTCTGCTGGCCAAGGCGACCAAGGATGCCGACAAGAAGACCGCCCTGCTCGAGATGGAAAGGATTGCGCGGGAACACAAGGCCCGCGTCGTCGACAGCGATACCTTCCAGTATTACGAGTCGTGGAAGTACCCGGTCATTCGCGAACTTGCCCCGATGATGCCGGGCGCCCAGCCCCGCAAACTCGCCGAGGAATGCAAGGAGTATGTCTCCGCCGAGGAAGTCCGCGACATCTTGGCGTTTCTCGTCAAGGCGGGATTCCTCAAGAAGGACGGCGAAAAGGTCTTCTCGCAGACCGAGCGGACCGTCATTGGCTCGCCGGAAGCGCTGCCCATTGCCATCCGTGCCATGCACAAGGAGATGGGAAACATGGCCGTCCGTGCGGTGGACCGTTATGTGCAGGGCGAACGCTTTTTCAACGGTGTCACGCTCGGCGTGAACGAGGAAGCCTATGGCAGGATCGTCAACGAGATTACGGCTTGCTGCAAGCGTGTGGTCTCCATCGCCGACGAATACAAGAATTTAAACCAGGTTTATCGAATCAACTTTCAATTTTTCCCTTGCACAAATAAAGTAAAGGAGGAAAGCAATGCTTAACAAGAAATTACTCACAGTCGGTTGTGCTGCCGGAAGCATGGCCTTGTTCTCCCTTATCGCCTGTTCTAGCGATTCCAGCAGTGATAAATTGACCGGTGCGACAATCGATCCGGATGCCATTGCGCAGAACTCCAGTTCGTCGAGTAATCCTGAGTCGAGTCTCGCAAGTTCTGTTTTTCCTGAAATTGCGTTCAAGACGGCGGCTACATCGGTCGTTGCACTGGACGGCGGCGAACTGAAAACGTTCGAAGCAGAAAACGGAGCCTCGGCAGAGTGTACGGGCGATGAAAAGTCGTATATTTCCAAGATCCAAATAGATGCTGATGGTGTCGTCAAGAATTCGCTGGAGTTAAAAAACTTTGGTAGCGGTTGTGATAGCGTACTTGCGGAATTTATCACGTTATGTCACTCCAAGGCTGTTGTCTATAATGGAAAGGATGACAAGAAAACTTGCGATGAAAATGGCAACGTGAAGTCCTATTGCTATGATGACAGGGCCGTTACAACAATTCCTGCGGATTCGACAGTCAATTTCGATGAAATCGTTAGGAACTTATCAACGTTCTCGGAAGAACTATGCAATGATGTTTACAAAGACGCAAGAACAAAAATGGGGATATTCTCCACGCTGTCTTCGACATCGCGCGATGTGTCTAGTTCGAGCATTGAACCGCCGGATCTGGATCCGGATACATTGAACGTAATTGCCATACCTAGGGACACTACCCCCATCGACACAGCTGCATTCACACTAGACAAATATACGGCGCAATTTACAGATGATCCGAGCGAGCTTTCGTTCGACGAACATGTACTAGCCTACAACGGAGGTCTCCCCTCAACGGCATATTTAGACGAAGACATTGAACAGAATAGTACCGGCATCAATCCACTTTTGAAAGAAATCAACGTTTCTGATATCAGCAACTATTTTCCAATGACGGCAGCCATTGTCGGAAACAGAACTCCAAAGGAAAACTGCAAAACATTCCTTGTTTTGAGTCACGATGGAGCGCAACCCACAGGACACGTGTTGAGCAAAATTTCCAAAGGGAGCATCGAAATATCATCTGTTTATCCGGGAGGACCATGCATGCAGACGGCAATGTACTTCCCGATTGCATTCCTTGTCGAAGATTGCGACGGCCTCCTTGACGAAAACACAGAATTTTCGTACAATCGATTTACAAGTAAAACTTGGGCCTGCGAAACATTGGGTAGCCCAACCAAGAAAGCGAGTGCATACGGTGAATGGTACCGTGCAGACTTGGCAAAATAAATCAAGTATCAAGCCGCTCTCTTTAAATTAATACTAGATTGTTCTCCGTACAGTACGGAGAACTTTTTTATGGCTATTTATAACAGCATTCTCGAAACCATCGGGCGCACGCCGCTTGTTCGCATCAACAAGCTCAACAAGGGCGAAGCCGAAGTCTATGTGAAACTCGAAATGTTCAACCCGCTCGGCAGCGCGAAAGACCGCGTGGCATTCAACATGATCGAGCGCGCCGAAAAAGAAGGTAAACTCAAGCCGGGTGCGCTCATCATCGAGCCGACCAGCGGCAACACGGGCGTGGGCCTTGCCTACGTAGGGGCCGTGAAGGGCTACAAGGTGGTGCTCACGATGCCCGATTCCATGAGCATGGAACGCAGGCTGCTCTTGAAGGCGCTTGGGGCCGAGGTCGTATTGACCGAAGGCGCGAAGGGCATGGCCGGCTGCATCGAGAAGGCAAACGAGATTGCCGCCGCGAACCCGGGGAGCTTTATCCCGCAGCAGTTCGAGAATCCGGCGAACCCCGAGGCGCATTACCTCACGACCGGCCCCGAAATCTGGGCCGATACGGAAGGGAAGGTGGATGTGTTCATAGCGACCGCAGGCACGGGAGGAACCGTGTCGGGGACGGCGAAGTTCCTCAAGGAAAAGAACCCGGACGTCTACGTAATCGCGATTGAACCCGACGACTCCCCGATGATTTCGAAAGGCGTGGCGGGTCCGCACAAGATCCAGGGAATCGGTGCGAACTTCATCCCGAAAATCTACGACCCGAAGGTGGTCGACGAGGTGTACCTCACCAGCACCGAGAAGGCTGGGAGCGCGGCCCGCGCGGCTGCCGCCGAGGAAGGCATCTTTGTCGGGATTTCTTCCGGTGCCGCGCTCGAATGCGCACTCACCGTCGCCAAGCGCCCCGAAAACAAGGGCAAGCGCATCGTGGCGCTGCTCCCCGATACGGGCGAACGCTACCTCGGCACCTGGCTCTGGAACGAGTAGGCTTGCGCCGGCTTGAAGGGATGGGTAATTTTATGAAGCGTTTTTCTTTAGCCTGCATTCTCGGGTCTTTCGTCTTCTTCGCCGCTTGCAGTGGTGGCGATAGCGATCCCGTTTCAGTGCCGGCTGCGAAGGAATCTTCGAGCAGCGTCACGTCGTCATCGAGCGAGTCCAGCAGTTCGGCCAAGTCATCCAGTTCTAGCAAGAACGAAAAATCAAGCAGCAGTTCTGTCCAGGTCTTTTTTGAACCATCTACCGTAGTTATGGGTGAGATGACCGACACACGCCATGGTCAGAACAAAAAGACGGTGACTATCGGTACGCATACATTTATGGCAGAAAAATTGAACTTCGAAACGGAGAATAGTTACTGCTACAACGATTCTGCCGAATACTGCGCCAAGTACGGGCGCCTTTACACATGGGCTGCGGCGATGGACAGTGCGGGAATATGGTCTACGAATGGTAAGGGCTGCGGCTATAGGCACGATTGGACTGATAGGACGAATTGCTCGCCGACATACCCTTTGCGCGGCGTGTGTCCCGAGGGTTGGCTCTTGCCATCAGGAACCGAGCTCCACGCATTATTTGCTGCGGTTGGTGGTAAATCGACAGTAGGCAAGGTGCTAAAATCAACAAGTGGCTGGTATGATGATGGCAATGGTACGGATGCCTATGCGTTCTCTGCATTACCTGCTGGCTACAGGAATTACGATGGGAGTTACCACGACGAGGGTAAATATGCACTGTTTTGGAGTTCGGGAGCGCTTGATAACACCAGAGCATACGGCATGCGCTTGTACTATGGCAAGGAACTTGTGTTTGTGTATGACATCGTCAATGCCATCGGGTTATCTGTCCGTTGCCTTAAGGACTGATATTTCTATATTTAGCCCGTAAAATTTTAAAAGGATACCACAATGGAAATCCCCGAATCTTCGAATTTTGTGCAGGACATTATCGTCAACGACCTCAAGACGGGCAAGCGCACCAAGGTGCATACCCGTTTCCCGCCGGAGCCGAACGGCTACATCCACATCGGCCACGCGAAGTCCATCTGCCTGAACTTCGGTACGGCAAACAAGTACAAGGATTTCGGCGGCATCACGAACCTCCGCTTCGACGATACGAACCCCACCAAGGAAGACGTAGAATACGTCGACTCCATCCGCGAAGATGTGAAGTGGCTGGGCTTTGAATGGAAGGGCGGCGAATACTTCGCGAGCGACTACTACGACCAGATTTACGATTTTGCCGAAAAGCTCATCGAGATGGGCAAGGCCTACGTGGAAGACCTGACCCGCGACGAGATGCAGGAATACCGTGGCAACGACGCCGGCAAGCCGAGCCGTCCGAGCCCCTACCGCGACCGCAGCGTCGAAGAGAACATGAAGCTCTTCCGCGAGATGCGCGACGGCAAGTATGCCGACGGCGAGAAGTGCCTCCGTGCCAAGGTGGACCTCTCCAGCCCGAACATGAACATGCGCGACCCGGTCATCTACCGCATCAAGCACTGCACCCACCACCGCACCGGCGACAAGTGGTGCATCTACCCGATGTACGATTTTGCGCACCCGCTTTCCGACTGGATCGAGGGCATCACGCACTCCATCTGTACGCTCGAATTCGAGGCGCACCGCCCGCTGTACGACTGGTTCCTGATCGAGCTCGGTCTCGACAACCGCCCGCAGCAGATTGAATTTGCCCGCCTGAACCTGACCTACACCATGATGAGCAAGCGCAAGCTTTTGGAACTGGTGGAGACGAAGGCTGTGATGGGCTGGAACGACCCGCGTATGCCGACGGTCTGCGGTTACCGCCGCCGTGGCTTTACCCCGAGTTCCATCCGCGAATTCTGCGACCGCATCGGTGTATCGAAGGCCGATTCCATGGTCGACGTGAACCTGCTCTACTTCTGCATCCGCGAAGAGCTGAACAAGACGGCGAACCGCGTGATGGCCGTGATTGACCCGGTGAAGCTCGTAATCGACAACTGGGAAGACGGCAAGGTCGAGATGATTGAAGTCGAGAACAACCCGAACGACGAAACCGCCGGCAAGCGCCAGGTCCCGTTCGGGAAGGAACTCTACATCGAGGCCGACGACTTCATGGAAGAACCGCCGAAGAAGTACTTCCGCCTGAAACCGGACGGAGAAGTCCGCCTGAAGGGCGCCTACTTCGTGACCTGCAAGAGCGTCGAGAAGGATGAAAACGGCAAGGTGACGGTCATCCACTGCGAATACGACCCGCAGAGCAAGGGTGGCGAGACTCCCGATGGCCGCAAGGTCAAGGGCACCATCCACTGGGTTTCTGCGGCACACGCCGTGGATGCCGAAGTGCGCCTCATCAATAACTTGTTCACGCTCGAAGATCCGGCTGCGGTTCCCGAAGGCGAAGACTGGCACGACTACCTGAACCCGGATTCCATGGTCATCAAACAGGCCAAGGTGGAACCGAGCCTCGCCGACGCCAAGCTCGAAGACCGCTTCCAGTTCATGCGCCAGGGCTACTTCTGCCTCGACAGCGAAGATTCCAAGCCGGGCCACCTTGTGTTCAACCGCACGGTGGACCTGAAGGATTCCTTCGCGAAGCAAGTGAATAAATAATTCGAATTATAACGCATCGCGATACGGCGTTGCGCGCCCTCTCACGTACGCTTAGTACGCTACGAGGGCTCGCGCCTTGTCTCGCTCGGTTCTAATTCGAATTACGGTTAGATTAATTGATGTAAAGTTCAAAAACTTCGCAATACTGCGTCACGCGAACTCTCGCTGTATGTCAATACAGCTTCGGTTCGTGTTCCTTGTCTTGCTCGTTTCTAGGCGAATTACTGTTTAGGTTCTAATTCGAATTACTATCAGGATTATTGTTTCAACGTTTGAAGTTTTCGCGATACTTTGTAAAAAAGGCGCCCTTGCGGACGCCTCTTTCTTTTATGAGAGGAGTGTAAACTTTATCGGCTGATCATCTTGCCGTTCAGTGTAGCGAGCCAGTGCTGATTGCGTGCTGCGCGCGGAATCTGGAACGACTGCATGCCGGCGCTGATTCGCTTTTCGAAGATGATGTTGCCATTGAAATCCAGGAGCCTGAACATGCCGCCTCTCTCGCTCTGGACGGTAATCCTGTCCTCGTTGAGAGAGTAGAAGTTCAGTCTCGTTATTTCCGGACGGTCTCCGATGGCGTCTTTTCCGGGGGTGGCGCTGCTCGAAGATGCCGAAAGGCTAGAATGGCTTGAATGACTTAGATGGCTCGAGTGGCTAGACGGGCCCGTGCTGCTGCTGGACGGAGTCGGGTTTGTCGGATTTGCCGAGCTTGTCGGAGTGGCCGGGGTCGTCGGATTGTCATCGTCGTCGTTGTCCTTGTCGTAGTAATTCCAGTCGTCAATGATGAGGGCTTCGGTCGCCAAGGGGGAGGCGGGCTCGCTGAAACTCATCTGCTGGTCTATCCATGCGAATCTTTCCTTGACATACTTGCGCAAGTGTTCGATTTCGGCGTCCCACGTGGGCTCGTTGTAGTAGTTCATCTTGAAGCTCATGGTGAATCCCATGCCGAAGCCCCACTGGTTTCCGCCGTTGTTGCCTCCGTTGTTCCCGGATTCCAGCGGGTCGGGGTCGCCCGTGCCGCTAGCTTGGCCCAGGTTCGGCCAGCGTTCGAAGTTCCGGTCGGCGGCGTTCTTGAGGTGGGTCTTGAGCGAGTCGATAAAGTGGTCGATGTTCTTGGTATGCCATACGCCGCTGCGGAGTTCTGCCCAGCGTTCCTTGTACTTCTGCTGGAAGGCGTTATTGCTCCACAGGTTCTGTATCCACTTTGCCACGAACCATTCGCCGGAGCCGCCCTTTGCGCTCTGCGGAATGCGCCAGCCGTCCGATTTCTCGCCACCCACGCGCTGGTAGGCGCCGAAGGCCAGGTTGAAGTCCCACGGGGCGCCGAGCTGCAGCTTGCCGCCCTTGCTGTCCTTGTCCTTGAACATGTAGAAGCTACAGATGTAGGCGTCGGTGTTGTTGGTGACATCTTCGTGGATGACGTAGTCTACCGCGGCGTCCATGTCCAGGATGTCGGAGCATCCGTTGCTCATCACGTCGCCGTTGTCGCAGGTGGTCTCGATCTTGTTGAAGAAGTTCTGGATGTAATCCTGCTGCTGCTTGTTGGTGTTTTCCTTTTTCGGGGAACGCATGACGACGGGGGAGCCGTCCTTGCTCTTGAAACCTTCCTTGTCTAGCCCCTGCGTAGAGTTGTTGTCCACCTTGTCGATGCTGAGCACGTAGCCGCCGGTTACGTCGTCGCCGCTGATATCTTCGTCCTTGAGTTTCGCAATATGCACACGGGCTTTGGCACGCTTGATTTTTTCAAGCAACAGATAAACGCCCTTGTATTGCCCGTTCAGATAGAGCTCGAAGAACTTGAATCGGGAACTGTAGCGGCCCGTGCGCTGGTAGAGCCAGTAGGCGAGCGCATTGCGGATGAGCGTCTTGTCAACATACGGTCCGTGGAACACCCAGTCGGCGTTTTTGGGCATGCCTAAAACCTTGAGGCTTGTGTCGTGGCAGGCCGTATCGGCGACGTTCGTGCAGGGGCGCGCCTTGAGTTCTATGCCGTAACCCTTTTTGGGGAAGTCGGCGGAAGTCTGCCCGCGAATCTTGATGCCGATGTTGTATTTTTCGCCCTTGGAACTGTCGGCAACGCTGTTCGTGCCTTTGTCCAGGATGCTCATGGTGGCGGGAATCTTGTCGGCGCCCTTCTGGAGCGCTTGCCCGTTTTGAGTGTTCACGATAACCAGTGGCAGATCATAAGACTGTGCAAAAACCGGAATCGCCATGGCTAGGACGATGCCACAGAAGAAATTTCTTGATTTGCAGAACATATTATACTCCTTGACCAAACTCCATATATGAATCTATATGATTTGACAGGTGGAGAATGTTTTTGTCACGGATTGGACAATATAAGTGTTGACAGTCTGACATCCGCAAATTTCGATGAAAATGGCGAAATTTCGCAAAAAAAGAAGGACTTCCCGCCTGGGGAAGCCCTTTTGGTCTATTTGAATCTAAGTTCGGCTACTTGTTCATCATCTTGCCGTTCAGCGTGGCGATCCAGTGCTTGTTCCTTGCCTTGGCCGGAATCTTCAGGGTCGTGAAGCCAGCCTTGATGCGGGTCTTGTACAGGACCGTGCCGTTCAGGTCGAGAAGGGCGAATGTTCCGCCTATCGTCGTTTGGACGTTGATGTGGTCGCCGTTCAGGGCAAAGAAGTTCGCCGGGGCCAGCCTGCTGAAATCGTCGATGTACAGCGGCTTGGTGGGATCCGCAGTCTTTGTCGAGTCGGTCTTGCCAAATTGCGGCCATGAGGGATTCGTAGTCTTTGTAGAGTCGGTCTTGCCGCTCGGCTGCGTCGTCGGGTTCGTGGTGCCCGGATTGCTGGCCTCGACAGTGTCCTTGGCATGCTGCCAGTCGGGATTGTGGAGCTCGGGGTCGAGAGGCTCGGTCACGACCGGATTGGCCGGTTCCGTAAATCCGAACTGCTGGTCCATCCAGGCCATTCTTTCCTTCATCTTCTTGCGGAGGTGTTCCACTTCGCCGTCCCAGGTATCGGCGTTGTTGCCGCCCATGCCCATGCCGCCGCCACCGCTCGAGGTGCAGTATTTCATCGGCTCCGGATCGGCATCGCCCTGACCGCTGGATTTGCCCAGGTTCGGCCAACGCTTGAAGTTTCTTTCGGCTGCCTTCGTCAGGTAC
>CAMZDZ010000057.1 GCA_947305535.1 uncultured Fibrobacter sp. | reverse complement strand
CATCCACTTCCTTAAGGCCCTCATAAGTACCGTCCACGGTAAAACGAGTCGGAACCGGGAAAGTCTTTCCATTGAAATGCTGGAGCAAGGTATCCGTACGCGCAAGAATGTGCGTGACAAACTCGTAATCGGTCGACGGCTTGATGAGTTTCGCATTCACAATGCCATTGAACAAAATCTTTCCAGTGCTATCGGGATGCGGACAGCCAATGAGACGAGCCTTCAAATGAGCGGGCACGGGATCCTTGGGGCGCCATTCGTCCTTCGCCTCTTGGGAGGAACCATTCTTGTTCTTTTGAATGAAAGACGCGAAAGCACCGATGGCTTCATCTGGAAGGCCGAGTTCCTGCGGCAAATTTTCGTCAAACCAGACACGCTCTTTTTTTTCAGGCACAGCGGCAGTCGTGTCCCCCAACAGGTCCACAACAAGAGGTCCATTCTTTCTGCCGATTTCCAGTTGAAGGTCTTCTAAATTATCACGAATGCGCTCCAAGTGGGATACCGGGAAATAGAGGAGTGCATTATCCTTGAAGAACTGGTTGTCTTCATCTTTTTGCGTCGATACAAAATCACCCTGCCAACGGCTATGAATATAGTTTTCAATGGAATCCTGCATTGCAGCCACAATTTCAGGATCTTCGCTCTGGATTGCAATCGTAAAGCGATCCGTACTGCCAAAACGTTGGTACGACTCCTGCAAAGCAAGTACGCTAGGAGTTTCATCGGGAAGCAAGTGAGAAAGGTCGGCATCTAGTCGAAGCCCCGGTTTGACAAAAATGGGGAGTGCGCATAATGCCGCAAGCAGGAGATAGAAAGCCAAAGCCTTGAACTGGTGCTTACAAATAAGCGGGATGTACCACGCTGAAAATTTTTCTTGCAAGGATTTCTTTGTAACCATGTGTAAAATATAAAAAAAAGTCAGTGCAGACGCTTTTTTTACTAGATTTATACTTATGAAAATAATGATAGTCCTAAACCGAATCGCCCGTGGTGGCGGGGAAAATGTGGCAGTTCAACTAGCCAATCAGTTTTCCCGAATGGGGCATTCAGTTTTTTTCGTAAGCAACAAGGAACGGAACAACATTTCCGACTTTTATCCTATTGAAGAAAATGTTCAAATTCTCTCTTGTTTTCGTCATTTTTTCCCCTTTAAAATTTTCAGCCTTCGTCGCGCCATAAAAAAAGAGAATCCCGACATCATCATCGGAATCATGCCGGATTCCACTTTCTACACATACCTTGCCGCTTTGGGTCTCCACAAGAAAATCATTTCGTCCGATCACAGTTCCTTTGAAAAAAATCCTTACTCCCAAAGGCATCTTTTTCCCTATCTTCTCAAATTCTATTTCAACGCCGTTTACGACTGCGTTACCGTTTTGACAAAAACTGACCACGATATTGTCGAAAAAAAGTTCAAGAAAACGGTGGTCATGCCAAATCCGCTCTCCATACCACCGGCAAAAGCGCTTAACCCGAACAAGAAAAAACGGATCCTCGCAGCCGGACGGCTTAATATTTGGCACTGCAAAGGGTTTGACATACTCATCAAGGCGTGGGCGAAAGTCCAGACAAAATATCCGGATTGGACCGTTGAAATTGCGGGCGAAGGAGATAAGGGCCGTCAGTATCTGGAAAGTCTGATTGCCGAGAACCATTTGGAAAGTCGCGTCATCCTTTCCGGATTCCACCTGAACATCAAGGATTTCTTCAACGACTCCGAGATATTTGTCCTCAGCAGCCGCTACGAAGGATTCGGGATGGTTCTCATTGAAGCCATGTCGCAAGGAGCAGCCTGCATCGCCTGCGATTACAAAGGCCGTCAAAGAGAAATCATCCAGGACGATTCTCAGGGTTTGTGCGTGGAATGCGAAAACGAGGACGCCCTGGCCAACGCTCTTTCAAGAATGATTGAAGACGAAGAATACCGCAGGCTAGTCCAAGAAAACGGATGGAAGCGATCCCAAGACTTTACCCCGGACAAAATCGGGGACAACTGGGTCCGTCTCCTTGAAGAAATGCTAGACCAGTAATTTTATTTGCCGATAATAGCACCCCAAAGTTGCAGGGGCTTCACGAGAATCGGCAGATGTTTATAGAGCCAGGCAAGCGACTTCGCGAAGGCGTAGCTGCGGATGATATAAGCTCCAGCGGCACCCACCTTGCGCGTCTGGAATTCGAACGCTTCCTTGGCGTGCGCAATCACGTCGTCGTAGTATTCATTGATATGGATGGACTTGTCGGCGTTCACCGTCACGGGAAGGTTCTTCAAGTTCGTGTAGAAATCCCTGCGCAGGATTTTCGGCAAGAACAGGTTCATGCTCTCGGGAACCTTGTGGCCACGGGTATCGATGATTCGCGAACCGAAAAAATGCAGCACTTTCGCCGTCGGGAGAAAACGGTTGCCGTAAGCCAGCTGGCAGTTCCATCCGCCGGGCATCTTCTTGGTGATATAGCCGAACTTGAAGTTCGTCTCGGCGAGGCTCGCCATGTCGTAGGGGAAGTTCTTGGAGACGCAGTAGAGCCAGAGTTCGTGCCAGGTCTCGAAAAACTTGCGAGCCTCGGGAGTATCCGCCGCAAACATCACTCCCCCATTGAAGATTTCGTCGTTCAATATCGGCGAAAAGCCCATCATCTTCGCGTTGTTCAGGACCTTCTTGCGGTTGATGGCCTTCGAGAGGTTCGTGTGAAAATCGAGCACCGCATAGATGCCGCCCTTCCATTCCTCGGGAATCGTAAGGTCGTCCACGATGGCGATGTCGGAATCCATGTACAAGAAGTCGCCGTCAATCACGTTGCGCATCACGGTCTTCAAGTAGCGCGAGCGCAGCATCGGCGTGAACTTCTCGTCGAGCGTGAGCACCTTGAGTTCGTCCACCGCATCCTTGAGCGCGGCACGGTTTCCCGTAAGGGTCGCGGCCGTCTTGTCGTCGGTAAGCAAGGTCACGAACGCGCCCGGATTGTGCACCCTGAGGGACGCGATAGCCACGAGCGTCTGCTCACAGAAAAAATCCTTCGGGGAACTCGTCAGAACAAAAAGGTACTTAGTCATAGGCATAATATATAAAATAAGACTAGCGTTCCTCATATAGGGAAAGCCATTCGTCCGCATGCATCTCCCAAGAGTTACGCTTCATGTATTCCATCGCGGCATGTTCCTTGTCCCGCATTTTTCCGGAAAGATAATCCTCGAAGGCTTTATCCATCGTCTGCGCAAGGACCTTCCTGTGTTCTTCGGGCGAATCGTAATGGTAAACGTACAGGCAATCGGCCTGCTTCTGGATATCCAGGACATTGGCGATGTCCGGAGTCACCACCGTTTTCCCGTAGGAACAAGCCATCAGAACCGTACCCGAATTCAGGGCAGACCGGTACGAATACGGAGCCACCAGGAAAGCGGCGTTCTTCAAATAGGAATAGACGTTTTCGTTCGGGACAAATTCAGGATAGAAACGGATATACGGACAGTCCGATATCTTTTCCTTCAAGCGGTCAAGATATTCCCTGGGGCTCACCTGCCCGCACACGAGCAAAACTGCATCCGGAAACTTTTTATGTGTTTGTTCAAAGGAATCCACCAGGACATCGACATTCTTATAGGAACGCACCGCGCCCAGAAAAAGGGCGATGGGGGCATCCGGCGCAATCCCGAACTTTTCGCGGACATCGAGATCGGACTCCGGATAGGAACCGAAGTAATCGCCATGCGGAACCAGCTTGACCTTATGCAGTTGCTTTTTCAGGAACGGAATCGCAAAGCTCTTTTCGCTCATCACGTGAATCACGCGGGAATGGCGGAGAAGCAGGAATCGCAGGATCTTGTTGTACGAAGCCAAGGAATCATGGGATTCTATGTTATGGATAGTCCACACAATGCGCTTTCCAGAAACGATGGCCCGCACCAGGATGTAGAAACGGTAAAGAAACGACGAAAAATTTTCACACTGGTCGAACCAGTTGAAATGAAATACGTCATAGCCAAACGGGGACAGGCGTTTACGGACAAGGTCATAGAAACCGGCACATTCAAACCGGCCCGTATTTTCCAGCAACCGGACAAGATTTGCCAGAAAAAGATTCGTGCTGTTTTCCAATTGCGGGAAAAAGCAGACCTTCACTTTAGCACCTTTCCTCATTTTTTCTTACCGACACCCTTTTTCGACAAGCCCTGCTTCCAGAACGTCAACAGAATCAACAGCAACGCAACGGCGAATATAATCGCCTTTTCGACAAGTGTCGGGAAGTAGACCGTATTCACCAGCAAATAGATGGCGGTCAACGCGGCAATCCAAATTCCCTGGACAATCAGGTACTTTTCGTAAGGCCAATAGCCCATCCTCTTCAGGTAAATGTTCATCCATACGCACTGCATCACCTGGTACAGCATCGAAGACAATGCCGCGCCGGCAATTCCAAGATGCGGGATGAAGAGATAGTTGAGCACCACGGCGACAAAGAAGGAAACCACGTTCAGGAAGAACAGGAAACTGCTCTTCCCGAGGCCATTGATCACGGAACCGGAAAGACCGAACAACCCGTTGACCAGGTTTCCTATCATCAGGATTCCCAATACGGCAACCGGATTCTCGTCAGTAACAAAGGATTTTCCCGCGATCATCAGCACCTGTTCCGGGAACAGGACAATAAAGAATCCTATGCCAAGCTGGATCAGCGTCACCATCGACACGCAATAGGAAAAGACCGACTTCAAATCCGAGGCCAAGCGGTTCTGCGACATTCCGGCGACAACCGGCGTCAAAATGGGCTGATAGCTACGGCGGATGACCTTCAGGCCATTCGAGATAGTCACCATGACGGCGTAGACACCCGCGGCATCCGGGCCAATCAGCGCAAGCACCATCCACAAATCCACGCGAAGCAGGAACGCCCCGACAATTTCCGAAAAGCCAATGGGCAGGGAGAATTTCAGCAGTTCCTGGGGAATCTTGTCCTTGACGAACCAGCGCATCTTGGGAAACTGCTGACGCATCAGGAACACATACACCAAGAGGCCAAGCAAGTTGGCGACAAGCAGACCGATAGGCAGGGCGAGCCTGTCCTCAAATTGGCAAAAGTGGAGAGCCAGCGCAACGACAGGGGCCAAAGCAGAAAGGACGAAATCATTTATAAAGATCTTGTACTGGGGTCTCCGATTTCCTTCCGAAGCGCCTCCAAAAAAGACCAGCAAGGAATACGGCACGATAGACAAGGCATACAGAGCGACTTCCAGCGACGATAGCATAGAGAGTCCTGAAGACAACCGATGCAAACCGAAATAAGAGCCAACGCAAATCAGGACCGTAATCAGTGCGGCCACAAAAAAGGTAATCCGCAAAGCGCCGATAATGCCTTCATGATCCGGACGGTTACAGACCTTGTTCTGGGGCAGGTAACGATGCAAGCCGTAATCGAAGCCGAAGACCGACACGCGGCACAGCGTCAGAACCATCAACTGCGTAGAAACGTAGATGCCAAAAATTTCCTTGCC
This sequence comes from uncultured Fibrobacter sp., assembly GCA_947305535.1. Classification (GTDB taxonomy): domain Bacteria; phylum Fibrobacterota; class Fibrobacteria; order Fibrobacterales; family Fibrobacteraceae; genus Fibrobacter. The sequence continues at coordinate 9,272 of CAMZDZ010000057.1, read as the reverse complement.
AAAGATTCTCGCGATAACAATGGTAAAAACGGGAGCCAGAATTTTCAGGATGAAGCCAAGGAACGTAAAGAACGTACCCTTCATCAAGAACTTTTTATCTGCTTGTATTGAGGTTTCGGCCATACACTTTCACTATACAAATAATCACATTAAACGGAGCCATTTCATGAACCGGCAAACATTCGGGAACTGGCGGAAAATGAAAAATAGCGGAAAGCGGACTTTTTCGTCCAGTTTCTCCGGGGCACCCCAGAAGAAATTCCTGGCCGAACGGACAACCTCCATAGACTCCTCGTCTACGGACCCGCGTCGCTTAAGGGCGAGGAAGAAATCCCTTCTCATCAGCGGGTGCGGTTCCTTTTTCCCGTCAATTCCCGTGCTGAAGAAATGGATAATCTTGGAACGGCAAAGCAGCGGATAGATGACCTTGACACGATAGAGGTGGTTATAGGCTTCGCGGACCTGGCAATTCCATTCGCCGGACATCTCGGCTATCGGGTGACCCAGGAGACCGTTCACCTCGTTGAACGACAACTGGTCCGTATAAATCCCGTTCTCCGCACATTGCCTGTAAAGTTCATGCCATTTCGTAAAGAACATCCGCGCGGCTTCGTCATCGCGCGCAAAAATGACCCCGCTGTTGTAATACAAGTCCGCGAAAGAAAGGGAGAAATTCATCTTTTTCTTGTCGGCGTTGTTCTTCTTGTGCTTCACCTGAAACTTGTCGTTTTCCCTAGCATGCAAATCCGTTACAGAGCAGACGCTACCGCGGCAATCCAGCGAACCAACGTCCAGCCGGTCAGTGACGGCAGTATCCCCATCGATAAACAGGAAATCGTCGTCGACCAAATTGCGCATATTCGTTTTAAGATACCTGGAGCGAACCATATTCGACATTTTCTCGTCGAACGGAACGACCTTGTACTCGTTCACCAGGTCCCTGATTTCGCCCCGGAAACCCACCAGGTTCTTGTCGGTCCGGTCATCGACCAGCAGCGTAACAAAGGCATCGGGATTGTAATGGCGCAACGAGAGCAACGAAACAAGCGTCTGCTCGTAATAGATGTCCTTATCTTCGCTGACAAGTATATACAGGAACTTCATCGTCTAGCACCCTAATCAGTCTGCATCGTCGAACGCCTGGGCCTCTTCGGGCTCGTCGACAATCCACTTGCGGATGTGTTCCGCCAGTTCCGCCTGGCTGTCTTTTTCCAGTTCGTCGGCCATGCCTCTCAAGGTCTCGGCGTCCATGCCGGGCAATTCCTTCTCGAACGTCGTCACGTAGCCTTCCAGCAGGTCGTAGGCTTTCATGCTCTGCAACAGCTGCATGAACTCGATGTTCGCCGTGCCGCCATTGCGGTAGCGGACATGGTCTTCCAAAAGTTTCCTTGCGCGAGTTTCATCCACGACCTGGCAAAGCCTGGCCAGGTTGATGACCTTCGGGTATTTCTCGTACAGGCACTCGGCAATCTTCGCGCAGTCGGACTTGCGGCCTTCGCGGTCGGCAATGCCGGCCTGCAGGTCCATACAGGCTTCCTCGTCTTCGGCGCCCGGGTTTTCCACGTCGCGCAGCCACTGCTTGGCCATCTCGATGTCGCCCGCGACAAAATAGGAATTGGCGATGTCGATGATCGTGGCGTTGCTCTTCTCGGGATCGCGCATCAGGGCGGCCTTCGCGAACTCGGCGGCATCGCCGATGTCGTCGGCCATGTCGGAAATCGCATCCAGCACATCGTCACGGTTAGGCAATTCGTTGGTCTCGACGGTATTCATCAACTCGTCCAGCAACGCCTTGATAGATTCACGCGGGAGAATCTCGGAAATCGAGAGGAAAACGTAAGAGCGGCCTTCCTCGCCCACGTGGCGGACAGCCAGGTCGTGCACCAGGTCGGAGATATAGCTCTTGTCCTCGTACTGCTTGGCCAGCTCGACAAAGAACGTGCCCGCATCGTAGAACAGGCCTTCCCAAAGTTCGGGTTCGCCGTCGTCGACTCGCGAACAGATAAAATCGCAGCGCAGCGTCCACGCCAGGAGTTCCAGCTGGAGTTTCGGGTTCTCGCCGAAGCGTTCGATATCGTCAATAGCGGCGGCAATCGAGTCAAACAGATCTGCCGGGCGCCCCAACAGGCGGCTGCGACCGTTCACGATGTCGCAGAGCATCTGGCGGATCTTGTCGTCCTTCGCACGGAAGGCGCCATCATTGGCCGGGGATTTCCAAACTTTTTTCTTTTTAGCCATAAACCCCAATCTAGAAAATTCGCGCCCCCAAGACAGGGGCGCGGACTTTCAATTTCTAGAATCCTTAGGTAAAGGCTAGTTCATCCAAGTAAAGTACGGGAAGCCGGCGTACTTGCCGCCATCCATGGCCCACACGTTCTCGACCGCATTGAGCGCAGCGAGGAATTCAGCCGACTTCATGGCCTCGGAGGCCTCGCCCGCTTCCGTAGGAGCGACCTTGGTCGCGGCGTCGTAGTACACAGACGTCATCACCGAAGAAGACAAGTGGGCGCCAACAACGGAACCCGCATTGGCGATTGCCGGGACGACACCTGCATTATAGGCGCCCGTCACGGAGCAATCTTCCGACTTGCCGATAAGGCCGCCGACATTGGTGGTATTTTCCGCCGTAATCACGCCCTGGTTAAACGCATTCTTCATGGAAGCGCCAGTCACGAACTTTCCGGCAATGCCGCCGACGCCGAGGACCGTCTTTGCAGTCACGGCGCCCACATTGTAGACCTGTTCCAGCACAGCGGAATTCGAGCCCACGGCAACAACGCCGCCGACAGAACTCATGTTGTTGTCTTCGCCCGTCACGGCACCTTCGTTACCGGACTGCTTTACGGTCGTTTCCGAAGCCTTGGCCACAACGCCCGCCACGTCCTGCGTTCCGGCGATGTTGCCCTTGTTCACGCAAAGTTCGACAGAGCTTTTCATCGAAAGCGTCGCCACGATGCCTGCGACAGTCGTCTTTCCCGTCACGGCGGCTCCGTTATTCGCGCCCTTGATCGTCGAGGTAATCGCCGTCGCGACGACGCCGCTAACAGTACCGGTACCGCTAACCGTTCCGGAGACCGCGGCAGTTTCGACATTGCCTTTACTGATGCTTCCGCCCAGGCCGCCAACGAAGTCGGCGCCCTGCAAGGTTCCCGACACCGAAACGTTTGCAATTGTTGCATTTTCAGCCTTGCCGAACAGCATGCCGACATAGGAGCCGGCCTTGATGCTTACGCCGTCCAACTTGACGTTCTTGATGGTGGCACCGCTGACATAGCCGAACAGGCCCGCATAAGAAGCGGTATCGTCAATGGAAAGTCCCTTGATGGTATGGTCGGCGCCGTCGAACGTGCCGCCGAACGTGCGGTTGCTCTGGCCCTTGACGCATCCGATCGGAGTCCACTTCTTGGACAAGGAAACGTCCGCCGTCAGCTTGAACACGACACCATTGAAATTCACGGCCTGGTTGTTGACCTCATTCGCCAAGGTCAAAATATCTTCTTCGTTCTTCAGTTCGTAAGGGCTCGCTTCCGTTCCCTCGCCCGTCCACAACTTGGAAGGATCGTTGGGAAGGATCCATTCAATATCCGAAGAAGACGGATTGTTCGGATCCTGGCTTCCACTAGAGCCCGGATTATCTGGATTGTCTCCGCTACTGGGTTTGGCCCCCGTAGAACTATCGTCACCGCAAGCGGCCAAGGCAAAGGCCATTGTCGCCAACAAAAACCATTTTTTAAGAGTCATACATACCACCCAATAATAACACCGATGTTGTATTTGTGATTTGTTTTATCAATATATATTAAGTTTGCCCCATAATCCATAGCAAACGCCATAAAATGGCCACGTTAAGAAAATTTTGCGGGGTATACGCCGTTTTCACGTCCGACAAGGCGCCCGTCTAACGCTTTTCGCGGATACGCTTGTAAATGGCGTCCGCCTTTTCGTCATCCCCGGCGTTGGAGTAGACATGGCCGACGTTTTCGGCCCCGATACGCCCCTGGGAGTTCCCGGCAAGCCAGGCCTTCATGTAGCAGTCCAGCGCCTCGTCGTAGCGCTTCTGCGAGAAGTAAATTTGTCCGAGGTCCACGTTCAGGTCGCCCAGCCCCTTCTTGTGGCGCAATCCCTCTTCCAGGGTAAAGATGGCCATCCAGGGGGAGCCTTCCTTCAGGTACATCTGGGCCAGGTACCTGCGGGCAGAAACGTTTTCCGGGTCCATGAGGATGCCGTTTTCCATCTCGTTGAGGGACTGCCGCGTCGAATCCATGCTGCGGTAGTAATACGCCATGGTAAAGTGCACGTCGGCGCCGGCGGTCGCCGTCATCTGCAGGGCGTTGCGCAGGGTCTTTATCGCGTACTCGTAGTCGCCCAGTTTCTCGTAGACATCGGCAAGCCCGTACCAGGCGTCCATGCGGTCCGGATTCAAGCGCAAGGCGCTCTCGAAATGCTTCTGGGCAAGGGTCCAGTCACGGCCCTTCATGTAGCACTCGCCCAGCGCGAAATGCACGTGGTCGTTTTCCTCGCCCAGTTCCAGCGCTCGCTTGTAGGCTGCAATTGCCTCGCCCGGATCGCCGGCCAGGTAGTAGATGTCGCCCATCAGGAGCCAGGCCTTCACGAACTTCGGCAGCAGCTCGACCGTACGCTTGTACGCGACCAAGGCGACTTCCTTGCGGCCCAGCTGCACCAGCGCGTTGCCCAGGTTGAACCAGGCGAAGGGCTCGTAGCGGCCCTCGTCGATAGCCGCCCTGTAAAGGGGAACGCTTTCCTTGTACTTGCCCTGGTCGTAAAGTTCGTTCGCACGGAAGAAATAGTCCTCCGCAGCAAAAAGCGGTGCTACGCAAAATAGCAATGAGAACGCGAGCAAGCTCGCTTTGAGCACGCTTCGCTTTGAGGTATGAGTTTTTTTAATCGCAGCTTCGCTGCCATTCTTTATCTCAGAGCCTTGCGCAAGCAAGGCGACCTCATACCTCGAACCTCGAGCCTGATTACTTAACAAAGCGGAACTCCTTTGTGGCCTTCTGCGCCACGGGATATCCGCCAAGCTGAGCGGGGCTGAACTTCCACTGGCGAACCGCCTTCAACGCCTCGATCTCGAAGCCGTAACCCGGCGGATCCAGCGTCATCACCTGCGTCTGCACGACATCGCCATACACGTCGATCACCAGGAGCACCTTCACGTAGCCGGACACGCCCATCTTCTTCGCCTTCTCGGGGAACTTGGGCTGGATTTCGCGGAGCACCTGGGCCTGTTCGTCCACCTCGCCCGCCTCGTACACCACGTTTTCCATGGAGCCCGCATCCACGACGGCACCGTCACCGGCGTTTCCGCGTGCCAGGGAAAGGTCCATCTGGAAATTCTGGCTGCGGCTCAGCCCCGGATGGCTCGAAATGCGGAACGGGTTCGGGTTCACGACCGTGCGAATAATCTTCTGCTTCACTTCCGGCTTCTTCTCGTTCACCAGGACCTCGACCTCGGTCAACACCTCGAGCGGCTTTTCCGTCTTGATTCCCTTGTCGAAGAACAATGCGTTGATAACGGGAATCGCCAAGAAGAACACCCCGCTGACCACGAAGGAGAGCAGGAATGCCGCCGGGAACCGGAAATATTTAGCGAGAAAATCAAGCATGTGTTAGACGAGAGACGAGTGACGAGAGACGAGAGAGGTTAACATCATTCTTCCTTGTTTGCCGAGATGGAGACCTTGCGGACTTTGGCCAAATTGCATTCGTCCAACACGTCCACGACACGGCCCGAAGGGGCGTCGCGGTCGGACACGATGATCACCGGGCGGTCAGGCGCCTCGGCCGTCATCTGGCGGAGGACAGTCTGCAGCGTGGAGAGGTTCACCTGAGTCTCGTTGATATGGATGGTCCCCTGGCGGGTAATCCCGATCAGGATGCTCTCCTTGGCAAGGTCCTTCGCGGAGCTCGCCTTCGGCTTGGTCACGTCCACGCCGGTCTCGCGGGTAAACGTCGAGGTGACGACAAAGAAGATGAGCAGGATGAACACCATGTCCAGCATCGGGGACACGTCAATTCCGCCAGCCTCCCTGTTCCTTTTGCGAATAAAACTCATTGTACCTCCCTGGTGCCGTCAGCAAGCACCGCATCGGGTCCGAAATACCTGGATTCAAAACGGAGCGCCTCGCTCCACGCATGGTCCTCGACCTTTTCCACCTTGTTCATCAGGAAATTGTACGCAAGCATCAGCGGGAACGCGACAAGCAAGCCCGCCTGGGTCGTAAGCAGGGCCTCCGAAATGCCGTCGGCCAGAAGCACCGGGTTACCGAACCCGAAAAGTTGTATTGTCTCGAAAGTATGCACCATGCCCGAAACCGTACCCAAAAGCCCGAGCATCGGCGCGATGGCAGCGCACGTAGAAATAGTCTTGAGCGAGCGGGAAAGCCTAAGCGAAATATCGTGTCGGGTCGCGTCCATGGCGTTGCGCACGGCAACAGGCCCTTCGGCATGATGCCTGCGCACATCCTCGACCAGAGCCAAGAAATAGCCGTAACGGCGCTTGCCCAAACGCTTGACGGCCTCGTCCTCGCCCACCTTCTCGATGTCCTTCCAGAAAGCGGCCGACGACCTGCCCTTCAGCATGAAGTAGAAGCCGTAGCGTTCAATCATCATAAACCAGCCGAACCACCCCAACAGGAATATCGGGGCGAGGACCCAGCCACCGCGCGTGACTGTTCCGAGGGCAGTCTCGATGACGGAATATTCGGTCATCAGCGTTCCTTGATCCAGATGGCGTTCAATACGGCAAGGCCGGCCTTTTCCATACGGCCGCGCAGGGCGTCGGCACGGTTCACCAGGAACGTGTGCAGCAACTGCAGCGGGATGGCCACGATAAGGCCCGCTTCCGTCGTCACCAAGGCGATGGAGATACCGCCGGCCAAAAGCTTCGGGTCGCTCGTGCCGTGCATCGTAATCACGTCGAAGAGCTCGATCATGCCCATCACCGTACCCAAGAGGCCCAGCAACGGAGCGGTCGCCGCAAACACGGAAATCCAGGAGAGAGCCTTCTCGATCTTCGGGACTTCGCCCGCGAAGAGTTCCTCGAGGCCCTTCTCCGCACTGGCACGGTTCGGGCAATCCTTGAGAAGGGCAGTACGCAGCACCTTGCCCACGGCGCCCTTAGCGGAAGCAACCTGCTTGCGGGCGGCATCGACATCGCCGGCAGCCAGCGCCTTGAGGGCGCGTCCGGTCGACATCCCGCCAAAGCTCATAATCATGAGCATCACGAAGCGCCACAGCACAATCAGCACGCCCAGCACGAAAATCGCGACAATCGGGTACATCAAAATACCGCCGTCCTTGAAGAACTGGACCAGGTCTTCCTTCCAGCTCTTTTCCTGGTGGCTTGCAATCTCGGAAGAAAGCTCGGTGCTCAACAGCACGTCCACGGGAGCCATCACGTAGGCGGAATCCGCGGTAGCGGCGAAAGCCTTCGCCACCTGTCCCTTGACATCCGTACCGAGGTTTTCCTGCCAGCTGTAAGTGCGGCTCTTTTCACCGGCCACCGGGAGCATCAATGCCGACGGGTGGAATCCGTTGATATCCGTGACGGTCGCCATCTGCATGGCATAGAGGCCGCCGATGCGCATGCGGTCGCCCTCGGCCACGGCGGTACCGAACAGGAGTTCGGCCTTCTCGTAGCGGACTTCACGCGTAAAGTCGAGTTCGGACTGCGCCACGGCGAACACGGAACGGGCAATGCGGAGCGGGTCGTCGCGATACAGGCCCATTTCCTTCTTGACCTTGTTCATCGCCTCGGTACGTTCCGGCAGCTTGAAGGGCACGCCCTGCTCCTGGAACTTGGCCAGCGTTTCCAGGCGTTCAGGCCCGACAGCCAGGGAAAGGAATTCGGAGCGGGCCGTCTCGGCCTGCTGCTTGATCTGCGCCAGGTCCTCGCGGGCGACACGCACGTCCTCGAACAGGCGGGCGCGTTCCGACATCAGGGCGTCCACCTTTTCCTTGCTTTCCTGGTACCTTTCGTTGAACAGTTCGCGTTCCTGGTTGGCGGCTTCCCTGTCCTTCCAGCGGGCGGCGACAGCCATGTCGCGCTTCTTGCGGGCTTCCTCGAGGTCAGCCTTCGCGCTGTTCAGCTCGGCGCGTTTCTTGACTGCGTCGATGTCGTTTTTCTGCTGGGCAAAGGAAAGCGGAGCAAGGCAGAGAAGGGAGATTAAGACGAGAGTGGCTCCAGGCACGATGCGCGAGGTACGAGGTTCGAAGTCCCTGGTGCGAAGAGGAATTAAGCGAGAGACGAGAGACATTATAATCCCTCCTTAGGAATGGAGACCGGGATGGAGACAAGCCTCGGGGCAGTCTTCCCTTCGGCCACCTTCATCACGTCCTTGAGGGCCGTTCTCATCGCAAAGTCATCCGAGACATTGTTCCAGACAAAACCGCCGTCCGCAGTCCTAGCCAGCCACAACACGTCGTTGCCGTCGTTGCTCACGAACACCGAAGCGGCAGCGCCATAGCGGAGGAAGGTACCCGGCACGTTGCGGGCGTTCACCTGGAGGAAGCCCTTGTACACCTCGGTCGTGTAACCCAGCCGGATGCGGTCGTAATAGATTTCAAGCGTACGGTTGATGGCGTCGTCGGCATTCACGAATCCCTTGCCGAGCTGTTCGGCAATCTCGTGGATGCTCCTGACCACTTCCTCGTTCTTGTAGGGGAAGTCGGCCTCGAACGCGGGAGCGAGGGAATCGATGACCTTGGCGAGCGATTCCTGGTACTTCTGCTTGCGGCTTTCGTACCAGTGGATGGTGCCGGTCGTCTTCTGGCGGGCGTCGTCCAGGTTCTTGATTTCGGCCTTGAGCGAATCGATCTCGGCAAGGAGGGCCTTGTTCTGGGCGGAGAGCGCCTGCACCTTCTTGCGGCCCACCTCGATAAATTCCGCATGACGTTTCTTTTCGGCATCATGGAGAGATTTCTCGCGGGAAGTTTCCAGCTCGACAGCCTTGATCTGACGGCGAATAATTTCTACGGTCTCCTGCGCAAAAGCAAAAATGCTGCTTAAGCACAAGCAGAGAAACAGTTTTTGAACAATGTGAAATTTCATAGTGCGAAAAATACAAAAGAACCTCTGCCCAAAAGCAGAGGTTCTTCAAAAAAACACTTAAATCTTACGAAATTAAGACCAAATTACTTGGAATCCTTGAAATACTTCGGAGTGTTCTTGCCGCCGCGCTTCTTGAGTTCCTTGATCAGGCGCGGATAGCCCTCGTTGGTCGCCCAGTCGAGCACGGAGTAGCCCTGGCCGC
>CAMZDZ010000056.1 GCA_947305535.1 uncultured Fibrobacter sp. | reverse complement strand
CTGAGTTGCGGGTATTGTACGGTGTCCAGAAATAAAAATCGGTATTGACCGAAAATCCGTAGGCGTCGGTTCCGCAAAGGTCAACCTTGGCGAAACAGTTGTCCTTGCTCATCAGGTTCCTGGCTCCGTCGGAATACTTGTTGTCAGAGAACTTGCGGCCCCCCGTGTTCGAGAACAGGATTGCCCAGTCGTCTCTTGTCGGGATTCTCCATCCGTCGGGACATATTCCCTGGACTATCGTGTCACAAACATTCGAAAGGGAACAACCATTCGAAAGGGTGTCCATTATAGTTGTCCAGGTGTACTTTCTCCCGTACTTTTTGCAGTCGGTATCGGTGGAGTCATAGCATTCGCTGCCGGATTCCGTCTTGTAGTTCAGGTTTTCGGCCATCCAAGTCTGTTCGCCGATCGTGACGGTCTTGTAGGTCTTGCCGTCGCGCTTGTCGGTGAATTTTCCCTTGACGACTGTGGACGGGTCAACTACATAGTTGCCGGAGCTGCTAGACTTCTTGCTGCTGCTCGATTTCTTGCTCGAAGAGGAATCGTCTTCAGGATCAGAATCATCATCCGGTTCCTCGCTGCTCGAAGACGACTTTTTCTTTGAGTCGGATGAGTTTTTCTTGCTCGACGAAGAGTCGCTTTCCGAATCGGACGAGACGGATGAACTTGAAGAAATTTCCTCGTCGTCGGAACTTGCGTCGGTGGAGCTTTCCCCGCTACAGCATAGGAGGAAAAATGGAAGAACCAATGCGAAATAAAGTGATTTTCTCATATTTTTCTCCTTGCTTTTAAATGAATATAGTTTATTTTCCCTAAAGAGGCATTTTTTTAGCCAACGAACGACTTTCAAGAAAAAAAAGCTAAATTCTTGGCCAAATGGAGATGTTTTTGATGAAAAAGGTTTGGTCTTTTCTACCGCTATTGTCTTTTGCCCTTGTTGCATGCACGGAATCCGCGATATCGACATCTGAAACCATCGAGGAAAGGTACATTATTACGGACATCATGGCCTATGAATTTACCGACTCAAACCTGGTCCAGAATCCGGGCAAATGCGTGGAGGAAGACGGCAAGCTGGTTTGGTCAAAGGACGGGAAGCAGATTCTATCTCCGGCTTCGCTCAACAAAAAGACAGACTCCCTCAGGATCGTCTTTTCGGACGGAATTGTCCGTTTTGCCTACGAAGGCGATTCCTTCCCGATAGGATTGTTCCGCTCGACAGAACCCGAGAAAAACATAGGGGCTATATTTGAAAAAAACGGAACGATGCAATACCTTGTCTACTACAAGAACGAATGCTTGATTGACGAACTTGATTTGGCGTTAAAGCCCGAAGACAAACGCATCGATTGCAACACCATATTGAGGGATAACGGCACCTACGTGAAAGTGCTGCCCCCGGACGGATCCATTTTCAAGTTCGAGTTTTCGGCCGGCAATGTCACTTGCTCCGCTGAAACGAGGACGCTCTACCCCTATTACGAACAGGACTGCAAGGACGCCTATAACGAGTTCCAGAAAGACACATCATCGACCAAAGTTTTCGAGTTCAAAAAATACAGGACAAAGACAACACTGGATTCGACCTGTTTCGGGGACCTGGCCGTCGAGCTTGCCGCCCCAAAAAAATAGGTAGTTTATGGTTATTCGACACACAGCACTATTCATCGCATTTTCGCTGGCCTGCCTTTTTTCCGCAGGCTGCACCGACAACTATATCAAGGTCCATTCGCTGAAAGCGACCGTTTCCGAAGCGCCCGAAGTCCACGGGGCGAACACAAGCCAGAAGCCCCATTCCGGCACCTTCCGGTTCACCGGCAAGATCAACTCGAATCGTCCGAACACCTCCCACGAACAGATAAGTAACCATATCCATGGCAGTACATACTTCACCGACGTCTACTACAAATTGGGCGGCATAGACTTTAGCGCGAAAGCCGATTTCTTCTACAAGCGTGACGAGTTCTTCTTTGGCACGGGAGTCGGCTACAAGGACGGGATATACCACAACTTCCTGCTGGGGGCGAACTTGCAGCATTTGGAATTTGGTCTGTTCTTCGGACTTTACCACCAATACAGCAACCTGTCGTACGAAGTATCCAGATGCACATACGACTACGACATATTAACCAAGAGCAAAGAAACCTGCGAGCCATCATACAAAGAGCAAATTGACCGTTTCAACCACAACCCGTTCATGGGCGGATTCGCGGGAATTATCCTAGACAAAATGTTTTTCAATTACAGCGTAAGCGTTTATTCGCCACAAATCAAAATCGAAGATTACTCCCTGGACGCTGCGATCATCACATCCAATTACCTCACCCTGGGATACAGACTCAACAAATGGGTCGAGATAAGCGGCGGGGCAATCATAACTTATCTTGACACGCCGCTTTGGTATTACGGATTTTCGGTCGGAACGAGTCTATATTTTTAAAGGCCCCCCGAAGGAGGCCTGAAAAAGCTTAAATCCGAAAGTTACCAATCTGTCTCATAGAGTTCTTCGCAAGACATCGCCATATCAGCGGTATCGTAGAAGTAAATCAACAACTCGTCAAACTGGCATTTCTTTGACGAAGCGGGGCAGCCCGTTCCCAAGGTTCCTCTTTCTTCGTTACAGCCAGCCCGGAAATCGTTCACCTCACTGGATGATTGGCTAATCTCCCCACAGTAGGAATGGCCGGAAGATACCGCCTTGCAGGAATAGACGCTCCCCGTGATCGTTGCATTACTGCCGCTCCGTATATCCAAACCGCCGTAATAGTCATCAGGGAGAACATAGTCTCCATCATAGTAGGTGCCGCTATCATAAGAAGAAGAGCCACCGTCATCGTAAGAAGAAGAGCCGCCGTCACCGCTATAGCCATAATCAGAACCGGAGCCATAGTCAGAACTGGAGCCATAATCGTCATCGGTATACTCGTCCAGGCAGGAATTAACTTCAGCTGCTGCCCCATAGTAGAAGGCAACTATGCCGCCGCCCTGGTCGCACTTTTTTCCTCCGGCGGGACATCCCGAGCCGAAGGTGGCTTTAGAGTAGCCTGTTACGTTTTGCGCTTCACAGGTTTCCTTGAACTTGTCCGTAGTCTTGTAGGATGTCGGGACCTCGGAACAGGATGCAGACCCGTCCCCACCAGGCAATTCCACGTAGCAAGAAACGACGCTACCGGATCCAGAGCCGGAGCCTTTTCCGGACGGGGAGCTATAACTTGAACCATTGCCATTGCCGGGAGTATATCCGGAGCCGGAGTTGGAACTATATGGATAGGTGCCAGATTCGGCGCCCGCGACCCCGCCACCGTCGCCATCGCAACCGTAGAATGCCAAACAGACCGCAGACACGGCTGCAATCGCCAGAAACGCTTTTCTTGTTTTCATATGCTCCCTCTCTTTCGATGTTAAGTTTGTAAATAAAATATAACATTTTCTGTCAAAAAGCCTTCAACAGGGTAAAAAAAAAGAACGGGGCCCCCACTTTTGTGAGCCCCGTCATATGACGAACAGAAAAAACGCAGAACTAAAGCCCGAGCTGGTCGGGATTCAGGCACTTGAGTTCGTCGACCACGAACTGGCCGTCCTTGCGGATAAGCTTGTCGTCGAACCAGATTTCACCGCCACCGTATTCCGGACGCATGATGAGCACGAGATCCCAGTGGATAGCGCTCTGGTTGCCGTTGTAGGCGTCTTCGTAGCACATTCCCGGCGTAAAGTGGATGCTGCCGGCGATTTTTTCGTCGAAGAGGATGTCGCACATCGGCTCGGTCACGAAGGGGTTGAAGCCGATGGCGAACTCGCCCACGCGGCGGGCGCCGTCGTCGGTGTCGAGGATGGCGTTGAGCTGGGCGTTGTCGCCCGTATCGCAGGTGGCCTCCACGATCCTGCCGCCCTTGAATACCAGGCGGATACCACTGAAGTGCTTGCCTTCGTAAAGCGTCGGCGTGTTGTAGTGGATGACGCCCTCGATGCTCCCGTTCACCGGGGCCGTATAGACCTCGCCGTCGGGGATGTTCATGTTGCCACAGCAGGGCACGGCGGGAATGTCCTTGATGCTGAAGGTGATGTCGGTATCCTTGGCCACGAGGCGCACCTTCTCCGTCCTGTTCATCAGGTCGATAAGGTTCTGCGCGGCACGTCCCATTTTCGGGTAGTCGGCAAGGCATGCCTTGAAGTAGAAGTCCTCGAAGGCCTCGGTGCTCATCTTCGCGCCCTGGGCCATGGAGGGGTTGGGCCAGCGGAGCACGCACCATTTCGTCTTGTTCACGCGGTAGTCGAGCGTCTCCTTGGTCATCTTGCGGTACATGAGCATCTTCTCGTCGCTGATGTCGCAGTTCTCCATGGCGTTGTCGGCGCCGCGGATGGCGATATAGGCCTGCATGCGCTTCATCTCCTCGAGGGCGAGCTCGGCGGAGAGCTTCATCTGCGCCTCGCTGGCGGAACGGATGACCTGGCGGCGGACGCGGCTGTTGTAGTTGTGGACGAAGGCGTTGCCGCCGGCTTTTTCGACGGCCTTGACCAGCTCCGTGGAAAGTTCGTCCGGAGTGTCGGTCGTCTCGATAAGGATATTCTCGCCGGCCTGGAGGCGGACGGCGTCGTTGATCAAATTCGTGGCAAGTTGTGTAATGCGAGGGTCAGTCATAAAGTCTCTACCTTTTGAATGCAGAAAGCCGGCGACAGGATGCCGCCAGCTTAAATTTAAAAATCTATCCGCCCAAGTTCCACTCCAAACAGCTACTCCGAGAAGGTAAACGGGATAGTTACCGTGGTGTTACCCGACTTCACCTTGCTGAAAGTCCACCGACCGACGGCATTCTTGATGTCGACGTCGAATTCGGCGTAGCCCGTCGTAGAGGAGACCACCGCGATGCTGACGACTTCCCCGCCCGGGGCGATCGTGAACTTCAGCGTGACCTTGCCCTGGAAACCGGGCCTTTTCTTGAGGTACCTGTTGTAGATATGGCGCAGTCCCGGAGTACGCTGGCGCACGACCTTCATGATATCGGACGCGGAGCGCGAGGAAGTGCCCGGACCCATGTCGATATCGCGTTCGGAAGGGGGCGTGAGTTTGCCCATGGTCTTTGTCGAGATGGCCCCGGAAGGGCCCCCGATGATATTTACCATAGCATCCCCGATGCCGCCGCTTCCGCCCGAGGCCACACCCTCGTTGAAACCAGCGTCCAGCTTGCCTTTGCGGGACCCCGCGATTTGCGTCTTCCCAGTCACCTGCAAGCCGTTCACGTTCTTGAGAATCTTGTCGATATCCTTCGCAAACTTCTGGTTCGTCAAGTTGTAGACCTCAGCATTGGCGTTCTGCGTCCGCGCCGCGATGATCTTGAGAATCCCGCGCTGCTCGGGAGAGCGAGGATTCCCACTACCCGCGCGCTTGCCGCCACCGCCTTGCCTCTTGCGCTTGATTTCCTTTTTGTCGTTTTTCTTTTCCTGCTTTACCTGTTTCTTTTCCTCCTTTTTTTCGATGATGTTCATGGTTGTCGAAATCTCCACTGCCTCCGTCTTTTCGAAGACAATCTCGTCGATTACCCGTTCATACGTAGTCGCCCAGAAACCGACCGAAAGCGCGGCAATGATGGACGTACCGGCGATACGCCACATCCTCTTGTCGGAATCCGGCAGCAGGGACTCGATGAACTTATCCGTCGTTTGTTTTTTTGTTGGTTTTTTTGTTTGCGTTTTCATGATTTTACCCTCCAATTTATGGATTTGTTGTTTTAGGAAATAAGGGGAATAACTACCCCGTTGGCGGGGCATACTTCGGGAACGCTATGTCGAGGGGACAAAAAACGGCTAGGTCAAAGGAATTATGTTATTTGTACTATCGTTCAATATTCGTTCCTTTGTTCGAACAAAGAACGATTTATTTCTCTCTTTAATCTTAAAGTACAACGAAAAAATTTTTTCGTTGCGCGCCGAAGCGTAAACAAAAATTCATCGATGCAATTGTAAACTTGAACAAATTAGCGGAATGCGCGTAGATGCTGGGCTCGGGAGCAATTTCACCACGAGTAGCACTTTCCGGTTTTTACAAAAAATTATATCAACCGGTTCTATTCCAATCTAGACATCTCCAAGTTGAACGCATTCTTTTTTTACATGGCCTTGTGGTCGTTTCAGGAAGAGTTTCCTATATTTTTCTTACCATGAAACTTTTACCTACCCCTCCCGACCTGAACCGTATCGCGCGCCCGAACTGGATTGAAATCAATCTTGACGCCCTGTGCAACAACATCCAATTTATCCGGAGCCAGATTCCCGCCAACACGAAGATCCTGATTCCCGTGAAGGCCGACGCCTACGGCCACGGGAGCCTCGCCTGCTCGTTTGCCGCCAAGTTCGGCGGTGCCGACTACCTCGGCGTGGCGCACATCAACGAGGGCATGCTCCTGCGCCAGTACGGCATGGACCTCCCCATCCTGGTGCTCGGCCCCTGCACTCCCGCCGACTTCGCCTACTTCGTGGAATTCCAGCTGACCGCGGCCATCACCGACCTGCGGACGGCGCAGCTTTTCGACCAGTTCCTCGCCGAGACGGGGACGACCTGCCTCGCCCACCTCGCGATCGACACGGGCATGAACCGCTACGGCTTCGACGCCGAGGACTTCGACAGCATCAGGACTGCGCTGCACCTCAAGCACATCACTTTCGAGGGAATGTTCACGCACCTCGCCACGGCAGACATGCCGGGCAACCCGAAGACGGACGTGCAGATCCAGCGTTTCAGCCGCCTGGTCGACGTGCTGGAAGCCGAAGGCATCCGTCCGCAGATCTGCCACTGCAGCAGTTCGGCGGGCACGCTCACGCATCCCGAAAGCCATTTCGACATGGTGCGCCCCGGCCTCACGCTCTACGGCTACAACTGCATGGGTCCGACCCCGTCGCAAATCCCCATCCACCCCGTCATGAAGATCAAGAGCACCATCCGGCACATCCACGTCGTGAAGCCGGGAGAAACCGTGAGCTACGGCGGATACTGGATGGCGCAGCAACCCACAAGGATAGCCACCATCGCCATCGGTTACGGCGACGGTTACCTGCGCGGGGAATACAACAAAGGTTTCGTCATGATCCGCGGACAGATCTGCCCGATTCTCGGCCGAGTCTGCATGGACGCGACGATGGTCGACGTGAGCCACATCCCCGACGTACAGGTCGGAGAGACGGTCGACGTCGTGAACGGCGAACTGGATTTCCGTATATCAATGGAAAGTGTGGCGGACGACCACCACACTATTCCTTACGAACTAACTAGCCGAGTCGCTCGGCGCCTTTACAGGAAATACTTCTGGAAGAACCGCCTCGTCCGCTGGGATTACCTCAAGCAGGAGTTCGGCGTCCAGGAATACAAGGAATACCCGTTAAGGTAAATTCCTTAACGGTTTTTATTCCTTCATGCAACGGACTGAATAGCCCGTTTCCTTGATGTACTTGTTGAGCGATGCGCCACCGTAGTAGCTGAGGAACACGGCGTATCCGGAATCGCCAAACGACTCGCTCGACCAGAGGTAGGCGCTGGAGGATTCGTCAAAGAAATCTCCGCCCTTGTATCCGCCTGCGGGCAGAAGGTTAAAGCCCCAGAAATTGAGACCGTCGCCATTCTTCCAGCCATCGATCGAACGAACAAACTTGGGATCGGCATGGTAGGTGAACACGCTCATCAACTCGTCACCGCTCGGAAGCTTCCACCCTTCGGGGCAGACCGTCTGGGCCGTTTCCCAATCGTACAGGCGCCCGTACTTCTTGCAGTTGGCATCATCGTTCCTGTAGCACCAGCTATTCCCGGTCTTGTAGTTCACGTTTTCTGCCATCCAGGTTTGGGAACCGATTTCAATGGTCTTGTAGCTCTTGCCATCTATTTTCATCGTACCGTAATTGAACGGGATTTCCTCAAGGTAGGTCGAGTCCAGATCCCCTTCCACAGACACGTGCGACTCGGGAGTAGTGACGCAACGGACGGAAAGCCCGTGATCCTTGTAGTAATTGCCGGCACTTACAACAGTAGAGTTATGGTGGAAGGAATAGCCCTTCGCCGTACCGACATCGTCCTCGTCGGAAGTCCAGATGTAAGCATACTTACCACCGGAAAGGTATCCACCTTCGTTGTTGTGTCGTCCGCCGGCAAGCACATTGAAACCGAAACGGTTCACGCCGCCGCTTGTGGAGTCGTCCTTATCCCATGTCGAAATCGACTTGAGGCTCGTAGCGTCGCCTTCGGTGCCGTTCATCTCGTCGACATACTGCAACATATTGAACCACTGCTGTTCGGAAGGAATGCGCCAGCCATTGGGGCAGACACCCTGAACCTGCCAAGCGGACAAGCTGTAATTCCTCTTTGAAGCAAGGGAATCAGGAAGGTCCATGGCGGCGGTCCAAGTATAAAGCGGACCGTACTTGTCGCAGTTCTTGGAATTATCGTCAAGGCAGCTCATGTTGCCTTTCAGATTCTTTGTCTTGGAACTATCGGCGTAGCGCAGGTTCTCCGCAAACCAGTAATGGCTTCCGATCTTTGCAACCTTGTACTTCCGATTGTCGCGAGAATCCGTGAAATAGCCGTCCTTGATTACGATAGATTCATAGAGATTCTTCTCGCCGCTCTTGCGAACGTTAATAACACCGTCATCGTCATCAGAGATACATCCAGTAAGAGCAAAACCTATGGCAAAAGCCCCGAAAACAAACTTTTTCACAATTCCTCCTTTTAGGGAATGATTTGTATCTAGATAGGAATATAATCAATAAATGAAAATAAAGTTATCTAATTTTATTTTTTTTCTTGGGGGACAAGACGTTCCACAATCTTGAATAGTTCGTTGTAGATTTCCAGGAAATCCTCGACCCAGATCGGGTCGCGTTCGCCAACGATATGGAACGTTTCTTCGAGCGTGTGGCGTGCGTTGTAAGGGCCGATTTGCGTTCCGGGAGGCAACGATCCGCCTTGGTAGACAGATGCGGCTGCAAGGCGTGCACGGTAGCTGCGGCGCAAACGCGCAATCAGCGCAGAACGTAACGAGAGAAGCTCGTCATGCGCCTTCAGGAACTTTCCCTCGCCTATCCAGCCCTCCACCACGTCGAGACGACGCAGAATGGAATCGCGTTCCGTCGAAGGGACTAGCAAGCGCTTGGCCGAAAGAGTCTTCTTGATTTGCGCGGAGATATCCGACAGGAGTCCCTTGTTCCAAAATTCTATCGGCTGGAGACGCGTCATGCTGTGGTCTTCCGCCTGCGGCGTGTGCGACGCAATCCAGCGGTCAATCTTTGCCGCGACAAGCCTTGCCTCGGGTTCTCGGTCGACCGCGATATATTCCTGGGCGCGGTTCAACAGGTACTCGGCGTAGACCATCCGCCAGTGAGGCACCTTGCCCGTCTTGCGGATAGCGTCGACGCGCTGCTTGAGTCCTGCCACAATTTCGTCCATGGCCTATTCCTTGAAACTAGTCTTCGTGAGCGGGGTGACGCCAATTTCCACGCGGCGGTTCAGGCGGCGGTGTTCCTCACTGTCGTTGGGGTACTTGGGCTGGTGTTCGCCGAAGCCTGCGGCAAAGAGACGGTCGGGCGGGAAGCCCTGCGCGATAAGGGCCTTGACCACGTTCACGGCGCGTTCCGAAGAAAGGTGCCAGTTGGTGTACGTGGAGGATTTCACCGGAGTGTCGTCCGTAAAACCGCTCACCATGATGACATCGCTGGTATCCAGCGCGTCGAGCAAACCCTTGCTGATTCCCTGGATGACGCTGACGCCTTCGGGCGTGAGGTTCGCCCCGTTCAGCGGGAAAAGGAAACTCGCCTGGATCTGGATCTTGCCATCCTCGAGGGCGATGAGGCCTGCCTCGATGGAGGTCTGCAAACTCTTGGACAAAAGGGCGTTGCGTTCGGCGGCAATCTTGCGCATCTGCTCCTGGCAGCTGAGAACCTCTTCCTCGGTACGCGTCAGGTCTTCCGCCTTCTGCTCCTTGAGGGTCGCCATCGCCACGAACGCGAGGATGAACAGCGAGACAAGGGCGACGCCCAGGTCCGTATAGGCCATCCACGGGTTACGATTATCGTCCTGCTTGAACCGCATAGCTATTCCTCGGCCTTAGGCTGCTGGGCACTTGCGGCAGGCTGCGCGGAATAGCGCTGCATCTGCTCCATGACTTCCAGGAGGATTTCCTGCGTCTTGACCGCGTTTTCCATAAGCACTTCGCTTGCGCGCTCGTGGAAGGCTTCCAGAGTCTGGTTGAGGTGCTCGACAAAGTTGTCCTCGTCGTCGCGCTCGGCGGTATCGCCGTTGAGTTTCTCGATGATGGATTCGAGCCCGGTGCGGAGCATTTCCAGGTTGGCGCTCAGCTCGGACTGGTTCACGCGCATGAGTTCCGCCGTCTCGACGATGTTGCTGCCCAGGGCGTCGGTCGCTTCCTTCTCCTTGACCACGCGATTGTCGATGCTTTCGGTAAGGGCCTTCTGCGCTTCGAGCAACGTGGCGGACGTTTCGGAAAGTTTCTGGAATGCGCCGAGGATATCCGTGGAGAGCGCGGAGATCTTTTCGGAAACGGACTGGCTGAGTTCCGCAGAACCGGCCTGCGCCTTCTCGGCAACCTGCAGGGCGACGTTCTTGAGCGTCTCCAGGCCCTCTTTCTGGTATTCCGTATTGGCTTCCGTCGTGGAGGAAAGCTTGTCCATGAAGGACTTCCACTGTTCGCCGGACTGCTTGACCTGTTCGGTGACGGAGTCGGCGATATTCTTGGTCGTCTCGGAAAGTCCGCCGAGCTTGTCTTCGAGCTTGCCCGGGATGGACTCCACGGAGTCCGCCAGCGCCTTGACACTCTTTTCCATCGGGGCAAAGGATGTCGCAACAGATTCGCCCAGGTTCTTGCCCATGCCTTCCATCAGGGAATTCAGCCCGGACACGGACTTCATCATGTCGGAGGACAGCTTGTCGACCGACTGGCCCACGTTCGACGCAATCTTTTCCACGGAGGAATTCACATTACCCGAGACCCTGTCCGCAACGGCGGCAAGGTCCGTCCCGACCTTGTCGACAAGGCCGGCAAGGCTTTCCTGCACGGAATTCACGACGCTGTTCAAATTGTTTGTCACGACCTGGAACAGGCGTTCTATTTCGCTCTTGTTCTGTTCCCCGGCATCGGCTTCCGACCCCTGCATGTCGAGCGTCATGGAATCCAGACGGCTCATGAAAGCGTCACGGTTCGCAATCAGGATTCCGCGAGTCGCGTTCAAGATGAGAGCAGCGAACAAGCCGCAAAGGCTGGTACCAAAGATGCCCTTCATACCCTGGAACAGGAGCTGGATGGTATCAAGCGTCCCCTGCGTCGTGGAATTGTCGATGGCACCGCCGGCCGTCGCGACCGAGTACATGAGGCCGAAGAACGTACCCATGAGGCCGAGCAGGATCACGGAACCGCTCGCGCTGCGCGGCACGGAGATGGACGCGCCCGTCGAAAGCACTTCGTACGCCACCGGGGAATCCAGGCGGATGCCCTTGTTCAGGAGGCGTTCGGCCAGCTTGATTCTTGCTGCGACAACCCCGTTACCGCTTGCCGAATAGATGCGGCGGCGTTCGCACTCGTCGATAATCTCGCTTTCGGCAGACATCTGCCGGAGTTTCTTAAGCGCCAGCGCCTGTTCCACAATGAACACGGCAAAAATGGCGATCATGATGATCCATCCGAAAAGCGGTGCGCCGAAATAGAATGCACCCGCCAACAAGACGGCGAGGCCAACGACGCTAAGCAGCAAAATCGAAGTGAATGCGTTCTTCATGTTTATCCTTACGAGTTGGTTTGGGCCTGATAAGGGGCCGGGGTTTCAAACAAGTTTAACTGTCCGCGGGAGAACCCACGGAGGAAAAGCGCCCATTTGCTCTGGTACCATTCAATAATCTGTATCGTGAGCCCACGGGCATAATCACAAAAATCGTCGGTAAAGGCGAGAAATCCGTTCTCGTACGCGCCATGCGGGTTCCAGAAACGGCCGACGTTCCTTGCGCAACCGGCAGCGGAAGCGTAATAGCGCGTGGCGCCCTTGCCCGTAAACGCAGCGGCAAAGCGCTTCTTGGCGATCGAGTTCAGCGTACTGCGCAGAGAAAGGATGAGAGCGTTTTCCTTTTCACGCAGCGAAGTTTCAAGACAGGGCAAAAGCTTGGAAACGGCATCCACGGCACTTTCGCCGTGCCAGTACTTGCAAAGCTTTTCCTGCAGCTGCATCACGCGGCCGTGCATGCGGACGAACAGCGGTTCGGCGTCGCTGACCAGCAAGTGGATGGTCGCCGAGTAGAAGGCGCTGATGTCCTGCTTGTTGTTCTTCACGGTGAGCGCCCAACCCTGTTCCTCGTCGTGCGTCAAGAAGTCGCCGCCTTCGAGCAAGAGCCTAAGCACCTCTTCCGTAGAGAAGCGCTGCATCCACTTGGCGCGGAACTCGTCGTAGAGCGCGTTCGCGTCCTGGATAATCTGCGGGAAGCTCGCGTCTGCCAGCTTCCAGGCGGACTTGCTGAAGGAGATGAGTTCGGAGGCGCCGACCATGGATTCCGCATTGGACATCATGGCGTCCAGGTGTTCGAACAACGCGATGGACCAAGTGACCATCATCGACTGCGACAGCGAGGCCACCATGGACGACCTGTCCGGACGGACCGACAAGCGAACGCTTGTCCCGGTCATCTTGCGTATTGCTCGGCGAAAAGATTCTTCCACGGACAACTACCTCAGAAACGTGCCTCGACGCGCTGCCAGATGTTGCGGCGGACACGCTTGCCTTTCTTTGCAAGTTCGTCGGCTTCGTTGCGGACATCGGCTTCCAGGTTATTCGAGACGAGAGTCAAGTCCCCGTCGTAACTGGCGGCGGCCTCCAGATAGAGCCCGTACACATTGTTGGAAATGGCGGTGTTGCTCGCGTTCACCTTGGCCGCCCGGAGAGAAAGCGCAAAGCGGTTGCGCGAGAACTCGCAGTCGGTCAGGTACATCTGGGAAACCTCGTCCACCCAGAGCCCGTAGTAGTTGTTGACGAACTTCACCTGGTGGAATATCCCGTCCGTGCGGAACACCGTGTTGCGGAACGCGTTTTCCAGCACGAGGTTCCTGACGTCGAAAGGCTTGCTGCTAGACACGAAATGGATGCCGTTCCAGCTTTCGGTAGAGTCGGCACTGCGGAATATGATGGGCTTTTCGGGCGACCCCTGGATGCGGACCGGGCCGCGAAGCATAATCTTCGCATATTCGCCCATCAGGACCGTCACGCCGGGTTCGACAAGGAACGTATCCGTAGAAGAAAGCACCACGCCCTGTTCCAGGATATAAGGGCTGTCCTTGGCCAGCAGACGAACCATACCCTTTTCAGGCTGGGGGAAGGGCATCTCCCCTGCTATCGCCGTCGCCACAAGCAAAAGCGAAGCGGCCAGTAAAGTTTGCGGACGAAGCATCAAGGTTCACTCCTCATCTTGATTTTCTGGATGACATGCATGCTCGGGATGGAATCCTGGGCGACAAGGTCCTTGACGTTCAGGTCGCCGTTGATCTCAAGATTCGCGGAAGCTACCGCACCATGGCTGACATCGAACAGGATGGAGCCCGAACCGACGATAAATCCCAAGCTTTCCATATGCAAGTCGGACGTGGAATCCGGCTCCTCCTTGTACTTGAGGTTCATGCCGATCTTTGCGATTTGCGCCCCGTCGTGCAGCATGACATCTTCGAGGGTAAAGGACTTGTACACGGTCGTGGTCGAATTCGTACCCGGGATAGTCACCATCCGTTCCCAGGACTCCCCGACGGCAACCGGCTTGGACGGAAGAACCGGCTGGATCTTCAGGAAAAGTTTCATGAGGTCGATGTCGTCGTCCCCCAGCTTGAAATCGGCGTCTTCGACAACCGGATCGCTTATCGTCCCGTCGGAAGCCAGCTTGAACTGGAAATTCTGAACGGAAACGAGCTTCTCGATATTGCGGAATTCCTCGACGGACCGCTTGTCCGAGGTGTATTCCACGGAATCGACCTTCATCTCGAATCGGGCGGAGCCGTCATCATAAGGTACGAGCATGCCGAGCGAACTGCGAACCTTCATATGCGACTGCATGGATTCCGGAGCCGCATTGGCGGAATCCTCTGGCAACAGCACATTCAGGGACGATTCGAGGTAAAAAGTACGCGAGCCGGCATCCTGGGTATTGAATGCCAGGACGACATCGTTCTTGTCACAAGAACACAACAAAAGGAGCGCTGCGGACGTAGCGCAAAACTTGATAAACTTCATGTTTTGAATATAGAAATAGAGAAGAGACTAGAGGCTAGGGGCTAGAATCTAGAGGCAAGAATCTAGGGTTAGAGGCTAGGGGCAAGGGGTTTGTCATTGCGAAGGGCGAAGCCCTGAAGCAATCTCCGTCAGTTTGCGCCCCGCTCACCGCTCATTGCTCGGGCCTGGAGCCTCGAGCCCCGAGCCACCCTTGTTGCCGGAATCGCCCTTTTCAAGCCGCATCTGCTGGAAAAACGCCTTCAGGAGGCCCAGGCACTCGTCGGCGAGGAGCCCGCCCGTCACTTCCACGTCGCGCTTGAGCGCATTGCCCGTAATGACGTCGACGGTCGTTCCGCAACCGCCAAAACGGGTATCCGGGGAACCGTAGACTACGCGGGAAACGCGGCTATTGAGGATGGCTCCTGCGCACATCGGACAGGGTTCGAGCGTTACATACAAAGTACAGCCATCCAGGCGCCAGTTGTCGAGGTGGCCCGCCGCCGTCCCGATAGCCAGAATTTCGGCATGGGCGGTGGCGTCCTT
>CAMZDZ010000055.1 GCA_947305535.1 uncultured Fibrobacter sp. | reverse complement strand
GCGACCTCAACGCCGCCCACAACCCGGAATTCTACGAACGCATCCTCCGCAACATCTTGGACGCCGGTGTCCCGTTCGCCTCCGTCTGCTTCAAGGACGCTTCCGGTACGACCAACCCGAACAAGGTGTACGAGACCTTCAAGCGCGCCCGCAAGCTCCTCGGCGACAATGTGGAACTCCGCATCCACAGCCATGACACCTGCGGTACCGGTGTGGCCCAGTACAAGGCCGCTATCGAAGGTGGCGCCGATGGCGTCGACCTCGGCCGCAAGCCGCTTTCCGGCGGTACGGCTCAGCCCGACCTGTTCTCCATGTTCCACGCCCTCAAGGGTACGGACTACAAGCTCGCCCTCGGTGAAGACAGCATCGTCGACGATCACATTCCGGAACTCATGGAAGCCAACAACGTCGCTGTTGAATGCCTCAAGGACTACAACTTCCCGCCTGAAGCCCGTCAGATTACTACCGACGTTATCTTCAGCCCGATGCCGGGTGGCGCTCTCACGGCCAACACCCTCATGATGCGCGAAACCAAGACCTTCCACCTCTTCCCGAAGGTTATCGAGAACATGAGTGAATGCGTCCGCCGCGGTGGCTTTGCCTCTTCCGTGACGCCGGTTTCTCAGTTCTACTTCCAGCAGGCCTACATGAACACCTTGAACCAAGCTGCCGGTCGCGGCACGTGGTTCAAGATGACGGAAGGCTACGGCAAGATGCTCCTCGGCTACCAGGGCAAGACCCCGTGCGAACCGGATCCGGAGCTCGTGAAGATCGCCGCCGACCAGTTCAACATGAAGCCGTTCAAGGAAGCCTATCCGGGCATCCAGTGCGCCGAAGAAATCCTTCCGCCGGGCATCCCGGCTGCCAAGAAGCTCCTCGAAGAAAATGGCCTGCCGGTTACCGACGAGACCATCTTCATCACGGGCTGCCTCCAGACGAAGGCTGGCAACAAGGGTATCGAATTCCTCAAGGGCAACCGCCACATTGGCGTGCCGAAGAAGGACCCGAACGCCGCTCCTGCTGTCGACACCAAGAACATGAAGGCCGGTGCAGCAAGCACCTACCGCATTGCCCTTGGCAACCAGAGCTGGGACGTGCAGGTTCAGACGCTCAGCAAGTAAGCGTTTCGCACAACCTACTTTTAGAAAAGGCTCCGATTTTTCGGAGCCTTTTCTTTTTCATGTCGAGTGGTTCAGACAACCTCACATGGCCATCATTTCTCGCCCTTGAGCAAATCCTCAAAGTAGACGATCGTCTTCTCGAGGCCCTGGCGCAGCGGGATTGTCGGTTCCCAGCCGAGAGCGGACTTTGCAAGGTCGATATTCGGGCGGCGCATCTTGGGATCGTCGCCGGGAAGCGGCTTGTACACGATCTTGCTCTTGGAGCCCGTCAGTTCGAGCACTTCCTTCGCAAGTTCGAGCATCGTGAACTCACCGGGGTTGCCGATGTTCACGGGGCCGATAATCTTGTCCTGGTCCATCATGCGCACGAAACCTTCGATGAGGTCGTCCACGTAGCAGAAGCTGCGCGTCTGGCTGCCGTCGCCGTAAATCGTGAGGTCTTCGCCCTTGAGCGCCTGCACAATAAAGTTGCTGACCACGCGGCCGTCGTTCATGAGCATGCGCGGACCATAGGTGTTGAAAATACGAACGATGCGGATATCAACATTATTTTGTCTGTGATAATCCATGAAAAGCGTCTCGGCGACGCGCTTGCCTTCGTCGTAGCAGCTGCGGATGCCGATGGGGTTCACGTTTCCCCAATAGTCCTCGGTCTGCGGGTGCACCGCCGGGTCGCCGTAGACTTCGCTTGTGCTGGCCTGCAGAATGCGGGCCTTCACGCGTTTCGCCATGCCGAGCATGTTGATGGCGCCCATCACGCTCGTCTTGATGGTCTTTACCGGGTTGAACTGGTAATGGATGGGGCTTGCGGGGCACGCGAGGTTGAAAATGCGGTCCACTTCCAGCAGGATAGGCTCCGTCACGTCGTGGCGGATGAGCTCGAAGCTGCGGTTGTCGCGCAAGTGGGCGACATTCGCCATGCGGCCCGTAAAGTAGTTGTCAAGGCAAATCACCTCGTGGCCGTCGTTCAGCAGACGCTCGCACAAGTGACTTCCCAGAAATCCCGCACCACCAGTAACTAGACAACGCATAAAGACCTCTCTTTAAAAATTACTCGTCGGAGTCCTTCTCCAGTTCGGCGGCACCGTTCCCACGGAGAGCCACGAGCCGGACACCGTTCAAAGTCAAGTAAGGGTCATAGGTATCGATGACATTGCTGTGTCCCATGACCATACGGCCCCAGCCGCCTGTCGCAAAAACGGGGACCTTCTTCTTGCCCATCTCGGCCTTGATCTTTTCCACCAACGTTTCGAGTTCCGCCATGAACCCGTACAGGAGACCTGCGCGGATGGCGTCGTCCGTGTTGTTCGCGATAACGTGGTCCGGCCACTCGATGCTCACCGGCATCAGGCGCGCGGCCTTCTCGGTCAACACGTCCAGGCTGGCACTGATTCCGGGGATTATGATACCGCCCGCGAAACCGCCGTCCTTCATCACGTCAAAAGTCGTCGCCGTGCCCATGTCCACCACGATAGCATCCTTGTAGCCTCGGTCGCGCAGCGCAATCACGTTGCAAAGACGGTCGGCACCCAGCGTCGCCGGGTTCGGGTAGGCAATCGGGCAACCCAGGCAGTTCTTGGAACTCACCACCTGCACCGGGCGCTTGAGCAAAGTCTGCAAGGCCTTGATCCACGGACGCTCAAGGGCGGGAACCACCGTAGAAAGACCCACGTGCGTAATCGCCGAGGGCTTGATTTCGGAAAAACGGACGAGACCGCCGATGCGGTTCATCACCTCGTCGCTTGTGGTCTCCTTGCGGGTGGTAAGCCTCCAATGGTCCACCACCTTGTCGCCCTTGAAAATACCGAGAACGGTGTGGGAGTTGCCCACATCGACAACAAAACTGAAAGGTTCATTCTTGCCGCGATTCGTAGACGCGGCCTTGTCTGATTTCTTCTTCATCTGCGGATTTTCTTTAAAAAATAGAATTTTTGCTTGACGAGAGCCCCCAGAAAAAATATATTTGGCACACCCAATGGGGATATAGCTCAGTTGGTAGAGCGACAGGTTCGCAATCTGTAGGTCATGGGTTCGACTCCCACTATCTCCACTCGAAAGGCCGGCACAATCGCCGGTCTTTTGTTTTATTTTACAGTATTTTCTCCCCTTTTTGAATATATTTTCAGCATTATGCAAGAACGTTTCAAGCCCCGCAATTTGTTCATCGAATCGGGCTACGGGCCAAACTTTGGCGACCAGCTCATTCTCAATGCCTACCATCAACTTTTTGAAGGCGATCCCGTCGACGAGAGGGTCTGCTTCGACGCGTCCGACGACATGTCGTACATCATCGACATCGGCCACGACGACATACGGTCCGAGGGCATGAGCTATGGAATGTTCATCACGGCATTGACCGACCATCCGGAAACCTTCCAGAAACTCTGGAACTTCTCGCGCAAGTACCTGTACAACTCCGACGGGCCGCACAAGGGCTACTTCTCCTGGCAGGTCTCCACCACCGAGTTCACCATGATGGACCCGGGCGCCGCACCGGACGGCGAGGAATACTTCGCCATGGCGCTCCTCATCGCGGCAAAGCGCTTCAACCGCCCGGACTATTTCGAAGACGCCGTCAAACTCATCAACGACATCAAGTACAAGCCGGTCAACGAGCTCGTTGGCCCGATGATCGACCCCGAGAGGAAGCTGGTCAAGTTCTCCCCGGTCCTCGGCAACGACTTCACCGACCCGAGCTACCACACCATCGCCTTCTACCGCGCCTTCGCGGAGGCGACCGGAGACAATACCTGGCTCGATGTCGCGGCAAGCAGCCTGGAATACCTCAAAAAGGCGGCGCACCCCATCACGGCGCTTTTCCCGGACTATTCCGAGTACGACGGCACGCCCAAGGCCATGCCCTGGTTCCCCGAGAGCGACAACTTCAGCGGCGACGCATGGCGCGTGGCGCTCAACCTGAGCCTCGACTACGCCCTGTTCCACACGGACGAGTGCGAACGCGAAATCTGCACCCGCCAGCTCAACTACTTCAACGACCGCCGACCCTACCTCTCGGACTACGCCGTAGACGGCTCCCCGTATCCCAGGCAGGGCCGAAATGCGACGCCGGGCCTTATCGCCATGAACGCGGCGAGCGCACAGGTACTGCCGGTCGGGAGCCCGCTTATCGAGCCCTTCGTTGCCGACCTTGCGAACCTGGCCGTGCCCATCCGCTTCTGGCGCTACTACGACGGCATGCTCTACCTCATCGGTTTGCTGGCCGCCACCGGAAAAATCGAAATTTAGCACATTCCCTTGTTTGCTATATTCCATATAAAGGAGTTGACTATGGATAAAAGAATCGCACTTCCGGGATTGGCTTTAGCGGCCTTTCTTGCACTGACCGGCTGCGAAGAAGTTCGCGTCGAAAAGTTCCCCAGCGGAGCTGTCCGCTTCGAGACCACCTACGTCAAGGACAAGAAGCAGGGACTCGAAAAGGAATACTACGAGAGCGGCGTTCTCAAGCGCGAAACAAACTACGAAGCGGACCGTCGCCAGGGATTGACAAAGGAATACTACGAAGACGGCACGCTGCAGGCCGAATTCCCCTACGAAAACGGCTACATCGAAGGCACAGTCAACCGCTACCACAAAAACGGCAAGCTCGCCTCCAGCGCGCTCTACAAGCAGAACAAGCAGATAGAGTTCGGCAAGTACCTGGACGAAAACGGCGAACCCGCCACCAGCGGCAGCTACAAGGACCCCCGCGACGGATACGCCTACGAATGGGTGCGCATCGGCACGCAGCTCTGGACCGCCGAGAACATCAACTACGCGACGGCAAGCGGATCGCTCTGCTACCAGTGCAACCACTGGGGCCGTCTATACGACTTCGAAAACGCCCAGAAGGCATGCCTCGACGGATTCCACATGCCGAGCAAGGAAGAATGGCAGGTATTGCTCGACTTCGCGGGTAAGGAACCCGGCATGAAGTTGAAAGCCGGCTACGGCTGGGACCCCATCAAGGGAACCGCCGAACGCGGCAACGGCAAGGATGAATTCGGATTCGGCGCCAAGGCTGGCGGCGCACACTTTGCCAAGAGCGACGTACCGCTCAAGGAACGCAAGCTGGAAGAAGCCGGGCAGAAGGCCTACTTCTGGACCAGCGAAGGCGAAGTCCTCACGTTCGTCACGAACAAGAACACAGCCAAGTTCGAGAAGTTCAACCCCGAATTCGGCGCCAGTCTCCGCTGTCTGAAGGACTAACTTTTATTTGATAAAACCAACAAAGCCCCCGGTATAAAAACCGAGGGCCTTTTTTTACTCAGAGCGAAGCGACCTCAAAAGGCCGCAAGGCCCGACCTCTTGCCTCAAAGGCGCCCTTCAGGGCGCCGAACTCACACCTATTACGTCGTATATTCCGCGTTGATCTTCACGTAGCCGTAACTCAAGTCGCAGGTGAACGCGCTTGCGGAAGCCTGGCCGATATTCAGCACGAGCGTTACTTTGTACTCACGCTGACGGACCACGGCATGCAGGGCGGCCATCTGGGCTTCGTCGAGCTGGATGGGGCGTCCGCCTTCGAGCACCTTGACATCGCCAAAGTACAGGTCGGTATGTTCGGCCACCATGTTGCAGCCGCTGGAACCGGCACTGCTCAGGATGCGGCCCCAGTTCGGGTCTTCGCCGAACATGGCGCACTTCGCGAGGTTGGACGTACCGATAAAGCGGGCCATGCGGAGAGCTTCCTCGTGGCTTTCGGCCTTCTCGATGCGCAGTTCGATAAGCTTGGTCGCACCTTCGCCATCGCGCACGATATCCTTCGCGAGGCTCTGCATGATAAGCATCAAGGCGGCACGGAACTCGCCCTGTTCGCTGAGGCTCAAGTCCTCGTAGCGGAGTCCGCTCATGCCGTTGGCAAGCAGGATGCAGGTGTCGTTGGTGCTGGTGTCGCCGTCCACCGTAATCGCGTTGAACGAATCCGCAATGTCGGCACGGAACTCGGCAAAGAAGTCAATGGGGAGCGAAATGTCTGTCGTGATGAAGGCAAGCATCGTCGCCATGTTCGGGTGGATCATGCCCGAGCCCTTGCAGGCGCCGCCGATCGTCACCACGCCCTTCTCGGTGTGGATTTCCACGGCATGGCTCTTAAGTGCCAAGTCCGTCGTGAGGATGGCGCGGCCGAATTCTTCGGAAGCGTCGGCGTGGAGCTTTTCCACGAGTTTCGGGATGCCCGCTTCAATCTTGTCCATCGGCATCAGGTGACCAATCACGCCGGTGCTGCAAACGAGCACGCTCTTCGGGGCGAGATTCAAGGCTTCTTCGGTGAGGGTCGCCATGCGTTCGGCATCCTTGTAACCCTGTTCGCCAGTACAAGCATTCGCATTACCGCTGTTCACGACAACGGCAGTCGCAAAGTGGGCATGTTCAAGCGCGGCCTTGTCGTACAGGACCGGAGCCGCCTTCACCTTGTTCGTCGTAAAGACCGCAAAGCAGCGTGCGGCCTTCTCGCTCCTGAGGAGCGCCATGTCGGCGTTTCCGCTAGCCTTGATGCCAGCGCAGATTCCAGCCGCGGTGAATCCCTTCGGGGAACAGACACCGCCTTTTTCCAAGATATTGTACATACCATCTCCTAAAAAGAAGCCATCTTCATCATTGGGGGCAAAACAAAAGCCCGATAAATTTTTACCTTGTAGAGCATGGAAAAGAAGATCCCGTTTACACAAGAAGCCTATGACCAGCTCGTCAAGGACCTCAATAATTTAAAAAATGTAGAACGCCCCCGCGTCCTGCAAGAACTCATTGACGCCCGTGCACAAGGCGATTTAAGCGAAAACGCAGAATACCATGCGGCCAAGGAACGTCTTGCCGCCATCGACAACGTGGAACTGCCCAAGTTGCAGGACCAGCTCGCCCGCGCCGAAGTCGTCGCCTTTGACGCCTCCTCCGACACCATCAAGTTCGGAGCGACCGTCACCGTCAAGAACATCAAGACCAAGCGTGACGTCGTCTACCAGCTCGTTTCCCCCGAAAGCGTCGATGCGCTCAACGGCAAGATCAGTTTCAAGAGCCCCATCGGGGCGGCCCTCATGGGCAAGAAGCGCGGCGATACCGTCGAAGTGACCACTCCGAAGGGTGTCAACAAGTTCGAGATCATCGACTTCAAGTAACAGCGTCCCATGATTGTTGCGCTTATCGGTGACGACCAGTTCCTCAAGGACCAGCGGATAGAGAAGTTCCTGTCCGACGCCCTGGGCGACCGGAAAAACGACCCCCTGTCCAAGCAGGTCCTCTACGCCACGGACACGAACATCGCTTCCGTGGCCGACATCGTCATCGAATCGTGCGGTTCCGTATCCATGTTCGCCCCGGAGCAGGCGATTGTCGTCCGCAAGGCCGAGGCGCTCAAAGCCGACGACACAAAGAGCCTCGCAAAGTGGCTCTCGACCTCGCCGGATTGCAAGTTGCTGTTCGATTTCGAAAAACTGGCCGCCACGACGGAACTGTACAAGGCGCTCAAAAAGGCTGCCGAGATCGAGAAATTCGACGTTCCCAAGCAGTACAAGATGGCCGAATGGATTTCGACGGTGATTCCCGGCCACTTCAAGAAGCCTATCGACCCGGCAGCAAGCAACTACCTTGCCGAAGCTCTCGGGACCGACACAAAGCTCGTGTGCGAAGAAGTGGAAAAGATCCTGCTCTTCGCACCGGACGCACCGAAAATCACGCTCGACCTCGTAAAGACCATGGTCGTCCCGCAGCGCGAACTCATCGCCTACGAAATCCAGGAATCCTTCGGACAACGGAATTCCAAGGAATACACGCGCAAGCTCAACGAGATGCTCAACAACGGTGTGAACGCCGTCCAGATTGTCGCATCGCTCTACAGCTACACGCTGGATCTGCTCAACACCGCATCGCTGCTCGCCAAGGGCATGGGCCCCAAGGACATCGCAGCAAAGCTTGGCAAGAACGACTTCATCTTCAACGTCAAAGGCAAGGCACCCGAGAACGCGCGCCGCTGGGGCAAGCCGCTCCTGTGCCGCGTCCTGCGCAGGCTCGCCGATCTCGACTACGAAATCAAAAGCGGCAAGTGCAGCACCCGCACGAGCCAGGAACTCGCGCTCGCGGCACTCGTTGTGCGCTGAGCGCACAACCGGCGCGCGATGAGCTACAAGCCGTGAGCAATGAACTATGAGTATAAAAAAACGCGCCGTCGGGCGCGTTTTTAATTTCCGTTATTCAGTAACGTAGCGATTACTGCCAGTCGCCTTCGCCCGCTTCGGGAGCCGGGGCTTCGGGAGCGGCGGGAGCCTCTTCCACGGTTTCTTCGACGACTTCCTCGGTCACGGGCTCTTCGGCAGCCGGAGCTTCTTCGGCAACGGGTTCTGCGGCGGGAGCGGGTTCAGCGGCAGGAGCCGGGGAATCAACGACCGCGCTGGTGGGAACCGGTTCCGGCTTGGAATCGTTCTTGCTCGGAGCCTTCTGACCAGAAATTTCCTGGGTCGGTTCGGAAAGGTCGATATTGCCGATGTAGTTGCGGATGATTCTCGGAGTTACGAAAATCACGAGGTCCTTCTTGGCCACGGACTTCTTGGTGTACTTGAAGAGGTTGCCGAGGATAGGAATGTCCTTGAGGAACGGAATGCCGCTTTCGGATTCCTGAGCCTCGTTACGGGTCAGGCCGCCGATCACGACAGTCTCACCATCGGCCACCACGACCTTCGTCTTGGCTTCCTGCGTACTGATGACGATTTCACCCTTGGAGTCGTAGTCATAGGAATTGTTTTCCGGATGGAGGTCAAGGAGGATGCGGTTGTCACCCGAAACATGCGGGGTCACCGTCAGCTTGATACCCGTTTCCACGAGCTGCGTCGAAGATTCGCCGTCATCGTCAATCACACGGATAGAAACCTTGTCACCCATGAACACGAGGGCCTCGGTGTTGTCCAAGGTGGAAACCTGCGGGCTCGCGAGCACTTCGGTAGATGCGTCACCCATCAAGTTGGTAATCGCCAACTGAAGATGGTTGTCAAGAACGCTGGTCGTAATGGAGGTAGAAGCGTTCATCACAGCAGGAGAAACCCCCTTGTTCGGGAAGGACTGGATGGCGGCACTCGTCCTGGAAGAACCGATATCGGAACCTGTCGGCGTACCGGCGACACCCGGAGTGAGCGCCGTAGTGCCCATGGTCGCGGTCCAGTCGACACCGAGTTCGCGGGCCAGTTCGCTGTTCACGACCACCAGCTTCGCGGTAATCATGATCTGCAGGGTTTCGACGTCAAGTTCGTTCAAAGCGTGGGTCATCTGCTCGATACGGGCCTCTGTATCGTACACGATGATGGAGTTGGTACGTTCGACCACGGTAATGCGGCCACGGCCGGACTTCATGCTTTCGAGCACCTTGACCAGTTCGTTGGCCTCGGCATGGTTGACCTGGAAGTTCTTACGGACCAGCGGAGCGTTCTGCTCGGCCTGGCTCTCTTCCTCGGCAATCTTCTTCTGCTTTGCCTGGTAAGTCGCCAAGCGCTGGATCGTGATGTACTTGTCCTGGATGAGCCAAGTCAAGTCATTCAATTCGCAAATGATGTCGAGCGTTTCCTGCCAGGTTTTCTTGGTCACCTTGAGGCTCATCTTGCCTTTCACATCGGGTGCAATCAAGATGTCCACGCCGGCAATCACCGACACGGAGCGGAAGACCGCCTCGTAGTCCATATCGACAAAATTGAAATCATACAGTTTCTTGTTGGGAGCCATCGACCCTTCGGCAGGGGCCGCCCAGGCGGACATGCACATACCAGCCGCCAGAAGAAGAACCGTCAGTATTTTCGTCAGTTTTTTCACTTTTGACCCCCAAATTTATCGGGAAGACCCATAGAGTAGCGACGGCTCACACCAAATTCTTGAATGAGGAAGAGCACATCTGTTTGTGTGATTTTAAGAACTTTGCCATTGAGAATCTTGTCGCCTTCCTTGATGGTGTAGGAGATAGACGGATTCTTGGATTCAACAAGAATAGCCATCGGCACTTCGGATTCCCAAATGATACCCACCAGTTCCACCTGGTCGATATTGATGCCTTCTTCCACCAGGCCCTTGATTTCGACAAACGGGTCGCGGCGGCCGAAGGAACTATAAATAATGCGATCTTCGTAAAGGGACTCGAGCATGCTGCCATTGGGGGCAGAGCCATCCTGCAATGTCTCTCCACGTTCCTTGTCAACTTGTTTCAAGTGTTCGATCTGCACCGAGGAGAGTTCGTCAAAGAAGCTGACGGCTCGGCGATTCACGTAGCCAACGCGGTTGTCGAACTGGACCTTGCGATAAAGGCCGACCAGGTCAAGGCTGACCAGGCGATCGCCAAACACGAGGCGCTTCACGACCTGCGCGTTCTCGCTCGGGTTGGTGTAGAATTCCGTTTCATCGGCGACCACGATGAGTTCGCGGACAACCGGACGCAAGTGGAATGTCTGGGCTCCGGAAATAATCTTCTTGCTACCCGGTTCGTAGACATCCACGAACTTGTCAAAAGAGCGGCTCTCTTCGGAAGGCTTCACCCAGTTGCGGGTATAGATTCCGTCCGGGCGGGCTGTCCAGAACACGAAACCGTCCTTCTTGAACGTCGTTTCGGGAGCCTGCAAAATCAAAGCCCCTTCTTGGACGAGCATCACCGGGCTTGCCCCGGACTGCAGCTGGATCTGGAGCCCATCGGCACCCCAACCCACCGACTTCACGAGCGAACTGGAACCAACCTTGAACACGGGGGATTTCTGCGGGCCTTCAAGGGCAACGGTAATAACGCCGGTCTTGCTGGGCCCACTCACGCGGCTGAGGCCAATCGAGGATTCCGCGACCAGGCGGAACTGTTCCATGCCGGAACCCATCAGTACCGTCATTTCCTTAAGGCCGGGGAGCAGCGCAGAAACGGCACCGCCTTCCTTAATGGCCTTGTCAAGTTTTTTCTGTTCTTCGGCCAGGCGCTTTTCTTCTTCGGCAGCAGCCTTCTTGTCAAGCAGGGCCTGCTTTTCGGCGGCCTTCTTCTCTTCAGCCAAGCGCTTCTTTTCTTCGAGAGCGGCCTTCTGGGCGGCAATCTTGTCCAGCTTAGCCTGTTTCTCGGCAGCCTTTTTCTCTTCGGCCAGGCGCTTCTTTTCTTCGGCAGCGGCCTGCGCAGCAGCCTTCTTGTCGAGCAGGGCCTGCTTTTCGGCGGCCTTTTTCTCTTCGGCAGCAGCCTTTTCGGCAGCCTTCTTCTCTTCAAGTTCGCGCTTCTTTTCTTCGGCGGCGGCCTTGTCGGCCTCCTTCTTCTTGGCGGCGAAAAGCTTGGTAAGCGTCCAGCCCTTTTCCTTCGCACCGGCGAGCTTCAAAATGAAGTCAGATTTTTCAAGAGCGATTTCGTTCTTGTCACCCGAGATAGCCGGGCCAACAGCCAGTTCAATCTTGAGGAAGTCCATGTCACGGAAATTCTCGCGGAACACGCGCATGGAACGGACATACTGCGAAGCGCCATCCACCTCGTAGCTGCCCTCGCCCAAAGCGAACTTGGATTCCGAGAAGCCCAAGGTGAGCGTCTTGGCGGCAGCATTGTATTTCTGGAAGAACGAAGGGAGGTCGTCGGTGCCGGCAAACTGGAACCTCAGCCCGCAACCGTCACTGGCACAGCTGAGTTTCACATCCTTAATCGTCGCAGCGCTACAAGCGAGGGCTGCGCTCAAAAGCATCATGAGGATCTTGCTATTCATCATTTACCAACCTGCTTTGAAGTGTAGGTGGTCAGGTTAAACGTCACCGACATGGTGATAGGAGTCCATCCATGAGTTTCCGCCTTCTGCATTTCCTGCGCGATTCCCGAATAACGGTTCAGCCTCAAGTTGGTGATGGCCGTAGGATAATTGAAGTTGGCGATTTCGGCAAACAAGTAACCCAGCATGTGGTAGCCGGAGTTGACGGCGATAGAATAGCGGTTCTCGATGTAGTGTTCCCTTTCGGAACGGCCTTCGGGATTGAACTTCTGGATTTGCACACCGGAAGCACGGAGGACGGCGTAAAGGTCCTGCAGGCGCAGCGGCACCTTTTCTTCTTCCGGGAACATTTCCTTCAACTTTTCGAAATCCTTCTCAGCCTGCACCAACTGGACTTCCAGTTCGGCGAGGCGAAGCTTCTGGGCGTTGATCTTGTCGAGCTCCGCCTGGGCAGACGCAAGGTCGCGTTCAACCTTCTCGCGTTCCTGCACGAACGGATCCCATATATATGTATATACGTAATAGGCGCCGGCCAGAATCAACAGTACTACGACAATCGCGTATATGTTCTTTTTGTCTTTCCAATCGATATTACCCATGATCAACCCTCCGCAAGGCCAAGGTCCTGTTTAAGGACGACCTTTATTGTAAAGTTGTAGGCTTCTTCACCGTCCACCTTCGTGGTCGTGATAGTCACCAGGGAAACTTTGTCGACGCTGACCTGCTTTTCGAGCTTGACCATGTATTCGGCGACTTCCGAGAAATCAAAAGTCGTGCCCTTCATCTCGAGCTCGTTTTCGCCAAGCTGGGAGATGCTGGTAAGCCACATGTTCGGAGGCAGGACAGAGGAAACGTTTTCGAACAGGATGACCCAGCGTTTCTTGCTGACCTGGATGGACTTGAGCGCATTGATCTTCGTGTTGATGACGCTGCGCTTCTGTTCGAGGTCGCTAATCTTGGTCAAGAGCGGACGTTCGCGCTCGACTTCGGCGCGGACCCTTTCAAGTTCGGAGTTGAGCCCGTTGATCGTGTCCACGGTAAAAGAGTTCAGCAAATAAACGCCGACAATCGCCGCCAGGAGGGCAATCGTGGGCCAAATAATGCGACGGTCCGTAATCCACGACAAATCCTTCTGAGTCTTGCGATACTCAGGAGGCAGGAGGTTGATTGAAATGCAAAGCGATTTTCTCGCCATATCCTTTTTCGCCGCCATTAGAACTTCCTCATCGCTAAGCCCAATGCAGGGGCGTAAATGTTGGACAAGGCAAGGGACAGCCCGTTTTCACCGAACACCTTGGAATCGCATTCCACGTAGCGGAACGGATTGATCGTGTCGGTCTCGATACCTGTACGCTCGGCGATATAGGCCTTGAGTCCCGGGATGCAGGCGCCGCCGCCGCCCAAGAAAATCTTGGTCAGGGGCTCGGAATCTTCCGCCGTAGAGAAGTAGCGGATACCGAATTCCACCTGGGCCATCAGGTCCTCGAAGGCAAGCTGCAAAGCGGATTCCACGTCGGCCTCGGAGAAACCGTCGACGATGGAAAGGTCGCCCTTTTCAAAAATTTCGTGGCACTTGTCAATATCAATGCCCAAATGCATGCAGAGCTTGGACTCCACCATGTCAAGCGAACCGCCGGTCATCGCACGCATGGAATGGAACTGGCCATGCTGGAGGAAGGCGACGCTCATCTTTTTCTCGCCTATATTGAATATGGCCGTGGTCGCGCTGTAGTCAGCGTCGGTCGCGGTGGCCATGTAGGCGTTCACAATACCAAAGATGTCCACGTCTATTGCAGACAAATTAAGAGACTTCATCTTGAAGAACTGGGCCCACGAGTCAAGGAGCGCGTTTTTCGCGGCAACCACGTTGACCCTCACATCGTCCCCTTCGCGAGACACGACCTCGTAGTCCAGAACGTTGTCCTGGTCATCGAAGGGCGGACGGCTCTGGCAGGTCTGGAGAATTATGGCAGCTTCGTTTCCGCCGCGGGGGACCTTCACTGCAAGTCGGTCCACAAGGACACCGCCTGCACCAGCACCGCAGTTCACGGAAACGACGACATCGCATGACGAATCCACCGGATGGCGCAGCAGGAGCTTGGAAATCGCTTCGCTGAGCTGTTCGTAACCATCCTTGCCAGATCCGCCATCACTTTCGCGACGCTGTATTTCGCCATTGATGATGGCACCGTCCGGAACGCGTTCTAGATCCGCGTCCATGACAATCTTTCCGCCACGATGATTATGGAAAACCTTGACATATTTGATGCTGTAATGACCAACATCTATGCCAACTGTTTCGCGCTCACCGCGGATTCGTGAAATCAATCCTAAAGCCAAAATAAACTCCGATCGCAAACAATACTATCTAAATTCTACCTTTATATAGGCCAAATGTCAAGTGAAAATCAATCTAACTCATTGAAAATTAACTACTTAGGCATTTTCAGCACCCATTTCGGAGGCTTTTCGCGTCTTGTGGACCTCGAATATGTATTGAAGGACCCTTTCCTGGGTCCAGCCGAAGGCCCCGGCGAAGGAAGCTGTAAGCGAATAATAATCGGGGAAATCTGGATTTTTCTTGCCCAAATTGCGCAAAATCTCGATTTCGACATCCTCCACGCCAAAGCTCGGGAGTTCAAAACGGATGCGAATATGCTCCCCACTCGGGATTTCGACAGGAATACCCAGCAAGATACCGCCAGCGGACAGGTCGTACAGGACCCCATGGCAGGGCGAACCGTCATGCAAGGTCGCCTCCACGGGGAAACGGACCTCCTCACGGACCCAGCGGCGCAACTGCTGCTTGTCCAGGCTCATCGTATGCAGGAATACCAAATTGTCATTCTTAAACGAACGGACCGGCAATTTCACCGTGTAGACGGCGTCCCCAGGACGGGTCCAACGGATAGAGACCGTCTGCCCCGTAAGTTGCGACCCGGGCCCGCAGCTCCCGTCGTAAGCCAGCGCCCACTCCTTTTCCGTACGCCACTGGATGGACGA
>CAMZDZ010000054.1 GCA_947305535.1 uncultured Fibrobacter sp. | reverse complement strand
TTTTATTAAATTAAACTTATGCGACAATATCTCGACCTCCTCCAAGACATTATTGACAACGGGGTGGACCGTTCCGACCGTACCGGCACCGGCACCCGCAGCGTTTTCGGCCGCCAGATCCGGTTTGACCTCTCCAAGGGTTTCCCGTGCCTCACGACCAAGAAGCTCCATTTGCGTTCCATCATCCACGAACTGCTGTGGTTCCTGATGGGCGATACGAACATCAAGTACCTCCACGACAACAAGGTGACCATCTGGGACGAATGGGCCGACGAGAACGGCGACCTGGGCCCGGTCTACGGCCACCAGTGGCGCAGCTGGCCCACGCCCGATGGCGGGCATATCGACCAGATCGCGAACCTGATCAACAGCCTCAAGAACAATCCGGATTCGCGCCGTCACCTCGTGTGCGCGTGGAACGTGGCCGAGGTCGACAAGATGGCGCTCCCGCCCTGCCACTGCCTGTTCCAGTTCTACGTGGGTGGGGTAGGTGCAAGCGGCAAGCGCAAGCTCAGCTGCCAGCTCTACCAGCGCAGTGCCGACATGTTCCTCGGCGTGCCGTTCAACATCGCGTCGTATTCGCTGTTGACGATGATGCTTGCCCAGGTGTGCGGTTACGAGGCGGGCGAGTTCGTCCATACCTTCGGCGACCTGCACCTGTACAATAACCACTTTGACCAGGCGCGCGAACAGCTTTCCCGCGAACCGCGCAAGCTCCCGACGATGAAGATGAACCCTGATGTGAAGGACCTTTTTGAGTTCAAGTTCGAGGACTTCGAACTCGTGGATTACGACCCGTGGCCGACAATCAAGGCCCCGATTGCGGTGTAGGAGGCGCGA
Organism: uncultured Fibrobacter sp.; assembly: GCA_947305535.1. Classification (GTDB taxonomy): domain Bacteria; phylum Fibrobacterota; class Fibrobacteria; order Fibrobacterales; family Fibrobacteraceae; genus Fibrobacter. The sequence continues at coordinate 14,127 of CAMZDZ010000054.1, read as the reverse complement.
GGCTCGAGGTTCGAGCAATGAGCGGTGAGGTGATTAGCTGAGATTGCTTCAGGGCTTCGCCCCTCGCAATGACAATCCTCTTTTTCTATCGTCTATCTTAACCACCAACCACTAACCACTGTCTACTTCCTACTTCCTACTATGCTACTCTCCGCAATAGTTGCTATTTCTAGAAACAACGTCATCGGTCGCGATGGCCACTTGCCGTGGCACCTCTCCGCCGACCTCAAGCGTTTCAAGGCCATCACGACGGGGCATTCTATAATCCTCGGTCGCAAGAACTACGACGACATCGGTCGCCCGCTGCCGAACCGCACGAACTACGTGCTCACGCGGAATACGGCGTTCGAGGCTCCGGGATGCATCGTGTGCGGGAGCCTCGAACAGGCCTTGGACAAGGCCCGCGCCGCCGGGGAAACGGAGTGCTTCATCATCGGCGGCGCCGCCGTATACCGCGAGGCCATGCCGCTTGTGAAAAAACTTTATGTGACTCGCGTGCTTGCCGACGTGGCGGGCGATGTGTTTTTCCCTGACTGGGGCGAGGGGTGGCGCTTGTTGAGCGAGGAAACTTTCGGCGAAGACGAGAAAAACGATTTCGCGACGCAATTCCAGATCTGGGAGCGTTGACTCCTGCGGGATTGGGGGACATGATGAGGCGGTCTAGGAGAATTTTTTTCACAGTCATTGCGTTTGTTTTCTTGGCGCTTTTTTTCGTGTTCTTTGCGAACCTGACCAAGCGTGGGCTGGATGACGACCAATTGCATTTCGACGAGGGCTGGTCGGTCACCTACGGTGACTCCACTTTGAACAACATCAGTATCGCGGAATACAAGATTCCCGAAGATGTCAAGATCGGCGATACGCTTGTCTACAAGAAGCACCTGAACATCGACGTCCTTCCCTTGTCCACGTTGCGCTTCAGGACTTTCCACTCCGCCGTTTCGGTTTTCTTGGATGACCAGCCAATTTACAGCTATGGGCATGACTTGTATAAACAAGGGCGTCTGGTCGGGAGCGGCTTCCATTTTATCAATCTGCCCGAACATATTGACCGCCGCACGATTACCATAGAACAAATCGTCGCGGAGTCCGCAGCCGCGCTTACCTCCACATCCGTCAAGGTCTTGCACAACAATGTTGTGTCGGACTTTTTCTCCCGCCATGCGCTTGCCGCCGGTAGCGGTATTTTCCTTTGTCTTTTCGCCGTGCTTTCCATCTTTGTCGGTTTCATCGCGCTGGCTTACTCGCGTTCGTTCTACCGTCTCATTCTGATTGGCTTTATTTCGTTCTTGATGGGGCTTTGGACCATGTGCTACATGAAGGTCATCCAAATGTTCTCCATGGATTTCGCCTTCAATACCATGCTTGAGTACATCTCGCTTTACCTCGTTCCGGTTCCGATGTGCCTTTTGTTGATCCATATGCGCAAGGATCGGCTTGCCCGCTGGAAGATGAACGGACTTCTGGTTTTCTTGGCGGTAGCGATCCTGTTCTTTGTCGTGTCGACCGTGTCACATGCGATGAACGTTGCGCACTATACTTGTTTCCTTCCGTTCTTCCACCTTTATGTGATACTCCTGTTCCTGTACATGATTATTGCGAGGATCCTGAACGACCGTATGTTTGGTATGCAGGAGCGCATCCTCGTTTACGGCATCGCCATCTTCTTCACGTTCGGAATCATCGACTTGGTGCGTTTCCACATGCAGTGGTACCTTGGCATTTTCGATAGCAATATCGATATGACGCTTTTGCCGTTGGGTGCACTTGTCTTTGTCATATTCCTGATGGTGAGCTATTTTATCTACCTGTACGACGTGGTCATGGACAAGACGGAAAAAGAAATGCTCAAGCAGCTTGCTTTCCGCGATTCGCTGACCGGGCTCTATAACAGGGCGAAGTGCGAGCGCATCTTCGAGGTGCTGGACCGCCGCGACTCCAAATACGCTATCGTGAGCATCGACTTGAACGGCCTCAAGAAGGTGAACGACAATCACGGCCACAGTGTCGGTGACAAGCTATTGATAAGGTATGCCGAGGTGTTCAAGAAGGCTTTCAATGGAGTGGGGACGACGATCCGCATGGGTGGGGACGAGTTCCTTGCGATTGTCCGTTCGGAGCACCTGCATGAACTGGAAACGGCGCTGAATGACCTGAAGGTTCTGGAAAAGAGCAACAGTTATGGTCTGCCGGTGCCTTTGGAAGCCTCGTTCGGCTATTCCGTACATGAACTGGGCGACAAGACGAAAGCCAATGACGTCTACAAGCTGGCCGATAGCAAAATGTACGACATGAAAGTCAATACGGCGAAAAACCGCAGGAATTAGGTTCGTCCCGTTCCCGAAAATGGGGCCGGGATAGACTTTTTCCGCCTTTTTTGTTTAGATTTAAAAGCATGATCGAGTTCAATATATTTTATAAGCTTATCGCTGCGCTGGGTATCGGCTTCATTATCGGCATGCAGCGCGAGCATTCGTATTTTGACGCGTCGGACAGGCATCCGGCGGGTGTCCGCACTTTTTCGATGATTGGCCTCTGTGGGGCCCTTGCGATCTTTTTCTGTGAACTGATGCATTCTGTCGCCCCGTTTGTCACGGGCCTTGTTGTTATAGGGGTGCTTCTGGCCGCGTCGCACGTGGCGTTCGGCCTGAGCCACAAGGAAGAAACGGCGGGGATTACGACGAGCGTCGCCTTGCTGCTGGTGTATTTGCTGGGCGGCATGTGCTGGTACAACCGTTTGCTGGAAGCATGTGTCGGCATGGTCGTGTTGCTGTTGCTACTCAATTCCAAGAAACAGTTGCACGATTTTGCGAATAAGCTTTCCGCCGAGGATATCATTGCCACGGTGAAGTTCGCCGTGATTACCTTGATGGTGCTCCCGTTTTTGCCGAACCAGTCGTACGGTCCTCCCGGCCTCGAAGTACTGAACCCGCATTCGATCTGGCTCTTTGTCGTGTTCATCAGCGGCATCGGCTTCGTGAGCTACATTCTTATCAAGTTGATTGGCCCGGGCAAGGGTATCTGGCTGACCGGCCTTTTCGGCGGCCTTGCGAGCAGCACGGCGCTTACGCTCAACATGGTGGGCCGCAGTCGCGAAAACGAGAGCTTTGCCGATGACTTTACCATGGGCATCGTGCTCAGTTGGGCGGTGATGTATGCCCGCCTGTACTGCATCTGCGTTTTCCTCGTGCCGGCTCTTGCCGGTCCTTTGGCGGTTCCGCTGCTGGTGCCCGTGGCCCCGAGCCTTGGCTATGCGCTGTTCCTGAAGTTCAAGTCCAGGTCCCATGCCGAGAAAAGCTCCAATTTCAGCAATCCGTTCAGACTCCTGCCGGCCATCAAGTTCGGCCTCGTTTTTACGGTCGTGATGTTTGTCGCGAATGCCGCCCGCGTGTATTTGGGTAACGGGGCCCTTATCGGTTGCAGTTTCCTGGGCGGTGCCGCCGAGATGGATGCCGTGGCATTCTCCTTGATCGACATGAGCATGAAGGCGAGCATAGAGAATCGCGAGTTGATTCTTTCTCTCCTGTTCGCGAGCCTTGCGAATACGCTTGCGAAGGGGGGCCTCGTATTCTTCCTGGGTGCAAAGCCCATGCGCAGGCTCATCGTCCCGGCTGTTCTCGCCATCTGTGCGGTGACGGCCGTGCTTATCGGTTTCTATTTCTAGTTTTTCAGGGGCTTGGTTTTATATGTCCGAAAAAATGAATTTCGCCTTGACGATTGCCGGCTTTGATGGAAGTGCCGGTGCAGGAATCCTCGCCGACGTGAAGACCATGGCGCATTTTGGCGTTTATGCCCAGGCTGTGTGTACGGCCCTTACGGAGCAGAACGAGGATGAATTTGTCGCTCCCGGGTGGGTCATTTGGGACCGCATCGAGGCCCAGCTGGAAACCCTGTTCAAGAAGCACACGTTCAAGTTCGTGAAGATAGGTCTGGTGGAAAAGGCAAAGGTCTTGAAGCGTATTGTCGACTATGTTCGGATGCGTTCTCCCGACGCCTTTATCATCTGGGATCCCATTGCCAGCGCCAGTGCTGGTTTCCATTTCTTGCGGGCGGCGGAACAGGACGATTTTATGCCCGTAATGAAAAGGATTGACCTTGTCACACCGAATCGCGACGAGTTCGGTTTCCTGGGGCTGGGGCTTGCTGCGTCCCGCGGGAAAATCGAGCTGGGCAAGGATTTTGCGCTGCTACTGAAGGGCGGACATTCCGCGGACAGCGACGCTGTCGATATCCTTTGGGACCGTGACGGGGCTCAGCATAAGTTTGTAAGCCCGCGTCTTGCGGGTGTCGAAAAGCACGGTACCGGCTGCACGCTTTCTTCTGCGATTCTTGCTAACCTGGCTCTTGGCAAAAGTCTCCCGGATGCATGCCGGGCTGCAAAGGCCTATATGGACGAAATGCTTCAGTCAGGCGAAGGGCGCCTGATGGGCTTGGTCTAGCTTTTCTTTCCGTCCTTCTTTTCGTCTTTCTTGGGTTCTTCCTTCTTGGAGTCCTTCTTCTCTTCTTTTTTGGGCTCGTCCTTCTTGACGTCCTTCTTCTCTTCTTTCTTGGACTCGTCCTTTTTCTTTTCGTCCTTCTTGGCTTCTTCTTTCTTGGAGTCTTCTTTCTTAGCTTCTTCCTTTTTGGGCTCGGTCTTGGATTCCGACTTCACGGAGTCTTTCTTGGCCGTGTCTACGGAATCTTTCGCGGCGCTTTCGATGACTTCCTGTGTCTTGGAGTTTGCCTGCTTCAGGAACTTTTGCAGGTCGACGACGGGCTCCATCTTCTTTTCTTCGCTGACGGAACGTATGGGGACGTAGTAGGCGGAATCTGCCGCGGTGAGCGTGTCGAGACCGATAAGCTCGAATTTGGAATAAAGTAGGGCGGCCCATTCGCGGAGCCAGTTCTTGCGGGATTCGCGGTTGATGTACCACGTGTTGGCGTCGTAAAGGTAGTGGTGGATGTCCGTGGTGAGGAATACGGGGCTTTCGCCGGCGAGCGTCTTGAACAGGTTGGAAACCCTGTTGGTTGCCGCGGCTGTTGTCAGCAGCAGCACGGTGTCCGCCTTGCGGTTCTTGAGCCAGGGGATGATCGTGTAGGCTTCGCTGATGGTGGAGGGGTCGTCGTGCGGCGCGAGGAAAAGCGCTGCGCTGTCGATGCTTGAATGGCGCAGGAAGTCGTCGGAGTAGAAATCGGCATTGCTCCTGTCCCTGAGCACCCTGCGCCCCATGATGAGCACGGAATCCGCTTTCCCCTGCGCGACGAGCTCTGCCGCGAAGTCGTTGCGTTCCATGTCGGCGGACTGGCCGTCTAGAATGACGACCCACTTCACGTGCTTGAACTCGTCGTCGTTCACCAGCCATTGCCCGCTCTTGGTGAAGACCACGTAAAGCGCGATGACGGCGAGGATGATTATCGACACCGCGATGATGATTGCCTTCTTGATTAGCTTGGCGTAGTTCTTTTTCTTCTTGCTCAACAATACCTTGGACACGTTTTTCCCCTTTCCTAATTTGTTCGTGACTCCAGCTCCAAAGAGTACAGACAGGCGTCTTCGCCGTCGGAGTAATAGTTCTTTCGCGTGTTGAAAAGCGTAAATCCGTTCTTTTCGTAAAACTTGCGTGCCGTGCAGTTGCCTTCGCGGACTTCGAGGAAGCAGCGGTCCTTGTCCTTAGGACTGAGGCGGGAAAGCCCTGCTTCCAGAAGCGCTTTGCCGATGCCATTGTGCTGGCTGTCGCGGCTTACGGCGATGCTCAGGAGTTCCGAGTCCGATCCCAGCAGGTGGAATATCGCATACCCGTTGACCTGCGGCGTACCTTGGTCCGCCTCGTAGACGACGCAAAGCGCATAGTTGGCACGCAGTTCCGCTGCGAACTGGGGCTCGTTCCAGTCCTGGAAAGCCAGCTCTTGCTGGATTTCGAGTACCCGGGGCAGGTCGCTTTCTTTCATCTCGCGGATCGGCATGGTTAGGGCTCGGCTGATTACGCTTTCAGCTTTTCGAAATATGAAGGTTGTATGTAGTTCGCTTCCTGGATAAGCGTCGGCTTGACCGTGTCGAACAGCGGGGCCCACAGGTTCAGCGGTTTTCCCGTGTCGAGGGTGACGCTTGCGCCAATCTTTTCGAATTCGGCCTTGAGCTCGGCGTCGGCCAGGGCGGCTTCGTCCGCGACAATTTGCGTCGCCTTGTCCTTGTCCAGTGCCTGGATGACTTCCGCCGTCTCGATGAACTTTTCCTTGCCGTCCAGCCTCAGGTACCAGTAGCCGTTGCGTGCCCGGATGACGGTCGCGACGCGGTCGCCCTCTTTTGCCTGGGAGAAGCATTCCAGCGCCTGGAGCGTCGTCACGCCGTACAGGTTGCGCTTGCCGCTGAAACTCAGTCCCTGACAGAACGCGACCCCGGTTCTCAGTCCGCTGAAGGATCCCGGCCCGACGGTGACCATGACCCGCTTGACGTCGTCGAGCGTGGCCCCGGCCCGTTGCAGCAAGGTGTCGAGGTTTGCGCTGAGCGTTTCGCCCTTGGCCGCCGGATCGACGATTTCCTCATAGGCGGAAGCGTCCGGCGATGATAGCGCCATCGAGATTCCTTTGCGGGATGTGTCTACGTAAAGATCGAAGGTCATGGGGTTATAGTGGTTAGTAAACAGTGGTTAGTAAACAGTAGGCCGAAGGCCGTTAGTGGTTAGGGAGGCTCGAGCCTCGAACCTCGAACCTGGAGCCTCGAACCTCATCTACCTCTTTATCGCTATGCTCTTGTCGATAATCAGGTCGATGAGCTGGCTGTAGGTGATGCCGATGCAGGCGGCCTGTTGCGGCAGCAGCGACGTGGGCGTCATGCCCGGCAGCGTGTTCGTCTCGATGGCGAACAGCTCGCCGTCCTTCGTGATGCGGACGTCGGTGCGGCTGTAGCCCGCGCCACCCAGGGCGTAGTGGGCGTTCTTCACGAGTTCCTGGATGCGCGCGGTGAGTTCCGGTGCGAATTCCGCGGGAGTCACTTCCTGGCATTCCCCGTTGTACTTGGCCTCGTAGTCAAAGTATTCGCGGGTCGTCATGCGCATTTCGGTGGGCGGAAGTGGCTTTTCGCCTTCGATGTAGCCGCAGCTCGCTTCGCCACCGGCGATGAATTTTTCGCAAAGCAGGCGGTTGGTATCCTTGAAGAGGTCCTGCACGATCTTGCCGGCCTCGTCCATGTCCTTGGCGATGCCGATGCCAATAGAGGAGCCGCCCAGCGGGTCCTTGATGACCAGCGGGAAGCCGAGTTCGTCGGCGACGCTCACGAGCACGTCACCGGTAAAGTCGTGTTTCCAGATGACGCGGTAGGGGGGAGTCGGAATGCCGTTCGCGCGGTAGATTTCCTTGGACTTGATCTTGTCCATGGCGAGAGCCGACGCGAGGAGGCCGCAGCCCGTGTAGGGAATGCCCCAGTTTTCAAGCAGTGCCTGGATATGGCCGTCTTCGCCCCACTTGCCGTGCAGCGCAAGGAACGCGATGTCGGAATCGGGGAGCTCGGAGAGCGCGGGGGATTTCTTGCAGTTGGCCGCAGAACCTTCGAGGCTGTGGAAATAGTTCGCCGAGAAATTCGTCTTCTGGTAGGGGGAAAGTTCCCTGGAAGACCAGTGCCAGGTGCCGTCCTTGTCGATCAGGACCGGGTGGATGTTGTACTTTTCGGGATCCATGGCTCGCACGACGCCGGTTCCGCTCACGACGGACACGTCGTGTTCCGTGGAAGGGCCGCCCATAAGTACTAAAACGCGTAAACGGGACATAAAAAACCTCTGTTGAATTCGTTCAAGGATAATGTAGCATTTGGAAACTGTATGGACAAAAGACTCGTGACCTGTGGGCTGTATTTTGGCACAATCTTTTTGCATGCTCGTTAGTGCACTTTAGACAGGGGTCGCATTGGGTAAAAATCTTTTTGGGTTAAAATATGATTAAGATAAATTATGGAACGCTCCTATATTTGGTCAAAGAGATTATATTTAAATACCAAATGTGAGGTATTGGCATGCGTGTATTCGTTACAGGCGGTACAGGATTTATTGGACACTATGTCGTCAAGGCTTTGGTCGAGAAGGGGCACGACGTCGTCATCGCGACACGTCACCCGAACAAGATGCCCTCGCTGAAGACCAATCCGAAGATTTCCTTCGTGGAAGCGTCCCTTACGGATTTTGACAAGCTTGGTGAAGGCTTGGCCGGTTGCGATGCGTGCATACATATCGCGCTTGGCTGGGGCGACACTCCGGGGGCCATCCTCATGAACGATACACGCGCTACGGTGGCCCTCCTCGAGATGGCCGCGAGTGCCGGTTGCCAGAAGTTCATCTTCACCAGCAGCACCGCCGCCATGGGCCGCATGCGTCCCGTGATGCGCGAGGTGACCAGCAACCTGCCGATGGACCTCTACGGGGCGACCAAGGCGGCAGGCGAGGCCTTCGTGATTGGCTTTACGCACGGCTACGGGCGTTATTTCCCCGAAGTCAAGATGCAGCGCAACATCATCCGCCCGGGGTACACGTTCGGCAATCCTGCATATCCCGACGGCTGCTCCCAGCCCGACAGGCGCTTTTTCGACATCGCCCGTGCGGTCAAGGAAAACCAGGACATCAATATCATCAAGAACGACGGCACGCAGTTCATCCATGCAAGCCAGCAGGCCGAGCTGTACATGAAGGTGCTGGAATCCGACAAGAACGAGGAAATCTTCCTCGGCCTTGGCGAGGTTTGGATGAGCTGGAAGGAAATCGCCGAGATGATGATTTCCCTGAAGCCCGGCTGCAAGTCTAAGATCGTGGAGACGGACCTCGGCTGGTCCGACGACCCGATGCTGTTCAATGTCAGCAAGATCAAGGACCAGTTCGGTCTGGCGTTCGATGCCCACGACTTCATGATGGACCACGTCAAGTGGACCTTCGAACAGGTATAGAAGGCCGGTTGCCTTTTTTCGGGGCGAGTCAAAAAAATTTTAATTTTTTTTCTCTTTTCCCCTTGACAACCCTTTGATTCTTTTCTATTATTGTGCGCGTCCAAGCGACAATGGATGATTAGCTCAGTTGGTAGAGCAGCTGACTCTTAATCAGCGGGTCGCAGGTTCGACCCCTGCATCATCCACTAAAGCCGATTCCTCGATGGAGTCGGTTTTTTTTGTTGGCCGAAGCCCATACGGACGAGTTTCGCAGAAAAACAAAAAAGCCCCGTCGTTCGGACGGGGCTCTTAAGTTCGGTCATCCGATTAGATGAAGAACTTCAGGCCGATGGCAAAGTCCATTGCCGTGAAGCCCCAGTATTCGTCCTTCATCTCGTCGCGGATATAGAGGTCGTCGTAGATGTCGGAGAAGCCAGTGTTCAGGCGTGCGTAAATCCCGAAGTTCTTGGTCGCATTGACGTACATACCGAGGATGAAGTCCCAGGAAATCGGGGAGCAATGGTCTTCGCTGTCCTCGGTGACATTGGCGAGGTCGACGTTCACGCGCCTGTCTCCGTTAATGGAAATCTGGAGGTTGTTGTAAAGGGGAACTTCCATTTCCAGACCGAAGAAGAATCCGACGAGTCCGGACTTGACCACGTTGACGTTCATCTGGATGGGTACGCCGAACGAGTAGGCTGTAATCTTGTCCTTGCGCGCTTCCTTTATGCCGGAGGCATTGTACTGCGTGTAGGAACTGGAGACCTTCCTGTAGATGAACTGGCCACCAAGTTCAAGGTTGAAAAAGTAGGCGCTGATGGGAATTGTGGCGAACAAGCCGGCGTTCCATGCAATGCCTTCGTCAAGGTCGTCGTTCGAGGTACCGATGTATTCTGCGGATCCGATGGATCCCTGGATACCGTAGTGCACCGTCTGCTTGGGGAACAAGGGAGCCGGTTTCGGTGCGGGAAGCGGTGCAGGTGCCGGAGCCGGAGCGGGCTGGACATCCTGGTTGGACGGCGGCGGCGCTTGGACGGTGTTCGCGTAGTAAAATACGACAGGAGTGGTGTCTTGGGGCTGCGAAGTAGCCGTGGGTTCCGGTGCACTTACGGGAGCCGGTTCTTGTACAGGAGCCTGTTCTACGGCAGGTTCTGCAGCAGGTTCTGCGGCAGGTGCGGGTGCGCTCGCTTCGACGGCGGGTGCTGCTTCGGCCGGTGCTGGTGCTGCAGCGGGAGTTTCCTGTGCTACGGCAAAAGTGGCGAGGCAGAATAACGAAGAGATTGCAAGTGTGAGTTTATTTTTCATAAAAGCTCCTTAACATGTTTTATATTAAACTATTTAATTTTTTTTGATAAAGAAAGAAAATATGGACATTTTCTGAAGATTTTTGTGTTTTTTTTCTGAAAAATATTTTTTTTGTTATTTTTATGTTTAATTAAATCATGGGATGTCTCGTTTAGGATATTTATTGCTGTTTGAGGATTGCAAAAATGAAAATTATTTTGCCAGTCGCTGGTAATGGTATAAGACTCCGTCCCTATACGGAGGATCGTCCGAAATGTTTGCTTCCCGTGGCAGGTAAGACGATTATTGATTGGATTGTCGAAGATTCTTTGAAACTGGCTCCCTCCGAGACGATTTTTATTACCGGCTACAAGGCCGAGAAAATGGACGAATATTTGGCGGACAAGCCGGAATGGGGCGCACTTCGCACCGTTCGCCAGGAAAATCCGCAAGGGCTCGGTGAAGCGATCAGCCTGGCCCTGCCGTTTGTTGACAACGATGAACCGCTCCTGATTATTCTCGGGGATACTTTGTTCGAGGCCGACCTCTCCATTTTGGAGAATGCCGAAGAAAACATTCTTTATACGTACAAGGTTGAGGATCCGTCCCGTTTTGGCGTTGCCGTGACTTCTTCCGACGGCCAGATCGAGCGTTTGGTGGAAAAACCGCAGGAATTCGTCAGTGACGAGGCGATTGTCGGCATTTACTATATCAAGAATGTCAAGGAACTGAAGAATTCCCTTAAATACTTGATGGACAACAATATCCGTACCAAGAACGAGTTCCAGTTGACCGATGCGCTCGAAATGATGATCAAGCAGGGCTGCAAGTTCCGTACGGCTCCGGTTTTCCGCTGGCTGGATTGCGGCCTGATGGAAACGCTTTTGCACACGAATGCGTATATGCTGAGCCGCAACGACAACAGCGCCGCGTTCGCCTCCAGGGGCGTGCAGGTCATTCCGCCCTGCTATATTGGCAAGAATGTCAAGGTTTACGGCTGCAAGATTGGTCCCTATGTCACCATTGGGGACGATTGTGAGCTTTCCGGCGTCGAAATCAGCAATTCCGTCGTTTGGAGCGGGGTGAAGATTACGAACGGCAAAATCAGCAATTCGATTGTTCACAAATAGTTACATTTTTTGAGATTCTCGCAACGCTTTTTGCTTGTTGAGCGGTTCACATCGGGGAACCGCTTTTTTTACTTGATATATTCCTGCGTAGGGAAACCTTACATTTTAACCAGGAGTATCTTAAAATGAAGTGCAAAAAAATTGCTTTGGCCGTGTCCCTCGCGGCTGTATTCTGTTTCACAGGCTGTGGCGACGATTCGTCCACTTCTCCGTCGGCGGCTGGGGGCGACGACACCGTCCTTTCCAGCGATTCCGATGGGGAGAAGGTGACCTCTAGCGAGTCCAAGGACGGCAAGGTGACTTCCTCTGAATCGAAGGATTCCAAGGACTCTAAGGATTCTAAGGACGAAAAGGATTCTAAGGATGAGAAATCCTCTTCCGGCGATTCTAAGGATGGAAATGATGCTTCCGGCGACAAGGATTCCGGCAGCAAGGATTCTGGCGACAAGGACTCCGGTAGCAAGGATTCTAGCGATCCCAAGGATTCCGGAGACAAGACTCCTACGCCTGCGGATTCCGGCACGTTCGATTACTCGTCCATGATGGCTTGCAGCGAGGAAGGCGCGACGCAGGAACAGTTTGGTATGACGATGACCTGCAAGGACGGCCAGTGGGCTGTCGATTCTTCTTCCATTGCGAACATGTTCTCTTGCACCGAAGAGGGTGCGACCCAGAACCAGATGGGCAACGTGATGGTTTGCAAGGACGGCCAGTGGGCTTATGACTCCACGGCGACCGCAGAAGCCAACAAATGCGACGAGGAAGGTGCCACGAAGACGGATTCCTCTTCGATGATGGGCATGACCTATGCGACGACTTACGTTTGCAAGGACGGTAAGTGGACTATGAATATGGGGTCCGGCGTTTCGGGGACCCCGTGCGATGTGGAAGACTCCACCAAGACGGAGAACGGGAAGTCCTACATCTGCAAGGAAGGCAAGTGGGAACGCGATAAGGCTGCTGAAGCCGAAAAGAACAAGTGCGACGAGGAAGGTGCTACGAAGGACAGCACCACCAACACGTACGGTATGAGCATGACCATGACCTACGTGTGCAAGGACGGCCAGTGGACAATGGACATGTCCAGCTTTACCGGTGGCGGAATGAACTTTGGCGGTGACAGCACCGGCACAATGCCTAACTTCGGTGGCGGAATGAACTTTGGCGGTGACAGCACCGGCACAATGCCTAACTTCGGTGGCCGCGGTGACAGCACCGGCACGATGCCCAACTTCGGTGGCGGCAACTTTGGAACCAAGCCCGTAGTCAAGGATTCCACTGCGGCTGAATAGCGAGTTTATGGCAAATTTGTCCTAAACAGCAAAATACCCCGGTCATTCGACCGGGGTTTTCTGTTATAGGTGTCTGCGGCTCGCAACTCGTTGCTCGCCGCTCATTGCTATTACGCTTTAATGATGGTATCCTTCGCGAGGACCACGATGCCCGATTCGGTCACGTGGAAGAGCTTCCTGTCGCGTTCCAGGTCGTAGCCGATCTGGAAGCCGGCGGGGATATGCAGGCCCTTCTCGATGATGGCCTTGCGCACCTTGGCTCCCGGTCCGATGGTCACGTTCGGGAAGAGGATGGATTCCTCGACCAGCGCGTCCTTCTGGATGGTGACGCCCGGGCTCAGGATGCTCTTGACGACGGTGCCGCCGCCGATGATACAGCCCGCGGAGACGATGGAGTCGATGGCCGCACCCTGGTGTGCGTCGCTGTCGCCGGCGAAGAAGCGGGCGGGCGGCTGGTTCCAGTTGAACGTGCGGATGGGCCAGTAGTTGTTGTAAAGGTCGAACGGAGGGTTCTCGGAGCAGAGGTCCATGTTCGCCTCGAAGAATGCGTCGAGCGTTCCCACGTCGCGCCAGTAACCCTTGGTGCTGGCCTGCTCGCCACGGACGATGTTCGTGTTGAAGTCGTACACGTACACCGGGAACTCGTTGTACAGGTTCGGGATGATGTGCTTGCCGAAGTCCGTGGCGCCGTTCTGGGCGCCCTTCAAAAGTTCGCGCACCAGGAACTTGCTCGTGAAGATGTAGTTGCCCATGCTCGCAAGGCAGTAGCCCGGGTTGCCCGGCATTTCCTTCGGGTTCTTGGGCTTTTCCTCGAAGCCAATCATGCGGCCGTCCTGGTCGACCTCGATGATGCCGAATTCGTGGGCTTCCGCGACGGGGACGGGAATGGCCGCGATGGTCAGGAGCGCCGCCCTGCTCAGATGGAAGTCGATCATCTGGTTGATGTCCATCTTGTAGATGTGGTCGCCTCCGAAAATGGCCACGAGGTCAGGACGCTCGTCCGTGATGAGGTTGATGTTCTGGAAGATGGCGTCGGCCGTCCCCTTGTACCAGTCGTCGCCGGTACGCATCTGTGCGGGCACGAGGTCCACGTACTGATCGAGGCTCGCGTTCAAGTTCCATGCGGCGGAGATGTGCTTGTTCAGCGAGTCGCTCTTGAACTGCGTGAGGACCTTGATCTTGAAGATGCCGGAATTGATGAAATTGTTGAGGACGAAGTCGATGATGCGGTAGGTGCCGCCGAAATGGACTGCCGGCTTGGCACGGTCACGGGTGAGGGGCTGAAGACGGCTTCCCTGACCGCCCGCCATGATCATGCACAGGATGTTTTTTTGGTGTTCTCTATAGTAGGACCAGCTCATAATGCCTCTGGATGGATTCCTTGCTCATTGTTACATGTGAAATTTACCTTTTTTTGGGGTCGAAAGGAGGTCGGACGGCCCTAAAAATACTATTTTTGCTCCGTTCGAAATGTCTCGAAACTAACGTTAAACCAAACAGGAGCTCATAATGAGTCTTACCCTTAACGATATCAAGC
>CAMZDZ010000053.1 GCA_947305535.1 uncultured Fibrobacter sp. | reverse complement strand
TCTGCGCCATGTACTCGAACGCCACGTAAGAGGGAACGCCCTGCACGTCCTCGTTGTAGAACATGCAGGTTTCGCTGATATCCACTTGGGATTCAATGGTTACCTCGTTCAGGTCGAAACGGTTGATCCGGTCGAGCAGGAGCATCTTGCCCGTGTGGGGAACGAGTTCGTCCACTTCTTCGCGAGTCTTGAATTCGGTCTTTTCCATCTTACGGTTCCTTTGCAATAATTAAAGACACGTTGCAACCGCCAAAGGCAAAGGAGTTGCTGATACAATAGCGGAGCGCGGACCCTTCCGCACAAGCCTCGCCCGGCTTTACCAGGCGGACCTTGGGCAACTCGGGATCTTCGCAGCCGTCAAACAGGTGAGCGGGAAGCACGCCGTTTTGCAGGGCAAGGCAGCAGAACGCGGCCTCCAGGCCACCGGCGGCACCCAAGGTATGCCCCGTCAGCGCCTTCGTGGAACTGGCGGGAACGTTTTCTCCAAAGAGACGATTGACCGCGCGAGCCTCCATCGCATCGTTCAGGCGGGTCCCCGTCCCGTGCAAATTGACATAACCGATGGACGCGGCATCCAGCCCGGCATCTTGCAAGGCGGACTGCATCGCCAAGAACGCACCCTCGCCATCGGCGCGGGGAGCCGTAATGTGGTCGGCATCGGCACTTTCGCCAAAGCCAAGCGCCTTGAGCCCCTGCACGCCTTCGGCCTGCAAATCAGGGAAATCCTCACGGGTCACCAGGAAAAATACCGCAGCGTCGCCCAAGGTAAGCCCCGTGCGGTTGGCACTGAAGGGGTTCGTTGGCCTGTCGGACATGGCCTCCAGCGAAGCAAACCCCAGAATGACCGAACGCGAGGCGATATCCACGCCGCCCACGATGGCCGCATCGCAGTTGCCCGCATAGATGTTGTTGCGAGCCGACACAAAGGCGCTCGCACTGGACGCACAAGCCGTCGAATGCACCGAGAGCATCCCGGTAATCCCGTAACGTTCGGCAATGAAACGCGCCGGGAAGTCCGCCGCCTGGTAATCGAGAACATACCCCTCGGGATAAGCCCCCGTCTCCCTGAAAGTCCTCAAGGCATTCAAGGAAGTCTCCGAACCGTTGTCACAGGAACCGATGAAAATTCCGATGCGGTCCGGACCGAACTTTTCAATAGCCTTATGGATAGAGGAATCCATCTGCGAAAGCGCCGCCTGCGAAAGCCTGTTCACGCGGTTGTCGTACTTGGGACTGTCGACAGCGGGCAACGATTCCGGGTCGATTGTCGCCGCAGGCCGCATGACTCCCGCCACGTCGTAAACCGTAAAATCGCCGCGTTCCCCATTCTTCAACTTTTCGAGAACCGACGTCTTATCGCCACCCAAAATGCAGTGGAACGAAAAATCATTGATATACAACGGCCTGCTCAATTGGATTCCCCCAACGTAATATGATAACTGTAATGGCGCAATTCGTTGACCAGCGTAATTTCGGAGCCCGCCTTGCGGGCCGTCAGGATGGTCGTCCCGTTTTCGGCAAGTGTCCGCACGAAATCGGATTCCCCCGAACGTTGCTCGGTAAACGAAAAGCCCGCCTGCTCAAAGTTTTTCTTGAGTACTTCAAACGGGTAAAAACACACCTGGAAATCGGCCAGAACGTATTCCGTCTTGAGCTTGGCGACATCCATCACCGAACTTTCGGCCTTCACGCTGTCACCGACATAGGAAATTTCACCGAGCGTCGTGCCGAACCCCGTAAAGAAGGTAATGGAAAGCACGCTGTCGTTTGCACGGACCCAGGATTCGGCCTCGAAGGAGTCCGTGTAACCATCGGGTTTCTGGAATTCGCCGCGCATGTACTGCGGCATATCGAATTTCAGAGTCATCGCCGAGGTGGGCAATAGCGCAACGGCCCGTGAATCCGAATAATAGACCGGGGTCGTTCCGGGAGCAACGCGTGAATTATGGCAAGACGCAAGAAGCGCCAACAAGGCAAGCGCCACAGGCATAAACAATGTCAAAAAGGCCGCATGCCCCACACGGCGGCGAAGCATACCGAACTCTTGTAGACTGCCAATACCATTAAACATTATGCGCTGCCAAATTTAGAAAAATCAACGACGGCTCAGCGGAGAGAGCAGGAAACAGCACAGGATTCCAAGCAGCACCGAGAGCCCGAATGTCGAAACCGGGACAAAACTGCTAAGAGAGAGAGTCCCGAACGAAAAAAGTGTCGTCGCCGCCGAAAGCATCACGGCAAGAGTCGTCTTCAGATTCCGGGAACCGCCCTCCTTGAAGAACAGCGTGTAGTCAATACCGATGCCCAACGTGAGAATGACGCCCACAATCGCAAAGAAGTTGAAGGATATTCCAAAATAGCCGAACGCGGCGGCGATAAAAAGGCAGGCGATGACCGGGGCGCGAATGACCTTGATGGCCTGTCTAAACCCGTAAACTAGGGCAAGCACAATCACCACCACCAGGTAGGCGGCGCCCACCAGCAGAAGCGCGAGGCGGGAAAGGGCCGTCAAGGTGGCGTTCACATTTTCCATCTTGCTCACAGCAAACACGCCGGGCATCCCCTCGGCGACCTTCTGGACGTCAAAACCGGAAGCGACATGCAGCGGGAAAACGGCGCTGTAGAAGCGCTCCCCCACCTTGCCAATCCAGAGCATGTCGATAATGCTGTTGAACGAGCCGGGAAGTTTAGAATCGGGTGTCAGGAAAACGGGAGCCGTATCCGCAGCCAGGATCGACGAGCCGCCCGCCGTTGCGCTGTCCAGATTCAAGTCCTTGAGCAATTCCGCGTATGCGGGCGACCGGAAGAGTTTCTGGACGCCCCCGAATGTCTCGCGCTGAACCGAGACGGAGGGGATGTAGGTGCTGGTCGCTAAGTAGCCCGACACCTGCGAGTCGGCCTTCGCGCTCTCGAGACGCAGAGCCAGCCGTTCCTCGTTCTGCAGGAGTTCCTCCACGCTCGCCCCTTCCACAATCAGGTAATTCGCCGATATGCCCAGGTTGTTCAGGCGGGCATTCAGCGCCTCGGAACGCTTGAGGGAGTCGCTCATGGCATAAAGGGAACGCATGTCCGTGTGGATGTCGAGTTGCAGGATTCCGGGAACCAGCGCGACAATGGCGACCACCAGCAGGGCGACCTTGGCAAACCGGCGCGCCACGATGCGGTCAAGCGCCTCGTACACAGCAAGGAACTTGCCCGGCAGCCTTGCCGGGAGCGTATCCTGGCGAACGGGGAGCGGTAAGTTCGGGAACAAAAGCATTATCGTCGCAAACGAACTCGCAAGCCCGACAATGGAGAATACCGCCATCTGGCGGAGCAGCGGGAACTGCGCAAACGTAAGCGCCACGTAGCTGAGCTCCGTCGTCATGAAGCCGAGCAGCAGCCCCTTAAAGATATTGTGCCGTTCCGTAAAGAAGTGGATCGCGTAATCGATGCTCACGCCGATCACGCTTGTACCGAACACGAACGTGAACACGTGAATGCTACCGAAAATCGCCCATGTCCCCGAGAGGGCAGCACAGACCGCGACTCCGATCGAGGCCAGCGTGCAGACAATCGGGATTGGCGAGCGGAACACCCAAAGCAGCAGCAACAGGATGGCGACAACCGACACGCCCGAAATCCAGGCGACCTCGGACTGCGCATTTTTCGAGCTTTCGTAGCTGTGGAAGGGCACGCCCGACTTTTCGACACGCAGGCCCTGATGAACGCCTTGCAGCGAATCCAGCACACGGTCAAGACGCTGCAGCACATGCCCGTCAGAAGCCATCGACGACGTCCCCTCCGCAAGGGCCGCACTCCACATCACGTAGACAACGGAAGAATCCTCGGCGGCAAGCACCCCGTCGCGAAGCGAGAAACGCCCCGCCATCATCGGCGAATGGAACGTGAAGTAGTCGAAGGATTCCGCACCCAGCAAGAAGGGGTCATCCTGCAGACGCGTCAAATCCGCCAGGCTGAACGCCCCGTACACCTTCTGCAGCGCCAGTTCCCTGACGGCAGCCGCATCGTCATTTTTCAGGAGAGCGCGAACGTCGGGACCCTGCAGCACGTAACGGTAATCGAAGAAAAAGTCGCGCATCTGCTGCATCGTCGACTCGTCGACCTTCAGGCGAGTCTCCGCAAGCGCGGAATCCGACGCGAAGGCACTATCCAGCGATTCGGCGGCGGCCTTCGCCTCGTCGAAACTTTCATGCCCGAGCAGGACCGTGAGATTGCGGGCCGAACGCACACTCAGCGCATTCTCGGCTTCGCTAATGTTCTTGAATTCCGCTGCGTCCGGAAGCACAGAATAAAGATTCGAGTCCACCTTCCAGGGAGTCCAGAGGCCAATCGAAAGAAGGATGGCGTGAAGCACCACCCAAGCCGAGATTGCCCAAACTTTCTTTTGCCTAGAAGTCATGAAACTCCAATGCATGCGCCAAAGAAGCGCGCCTTACTTCGCCTTCAACTTCGAAAACATCTGCGCAATGTCGCGATACGCGCCGTCGACGGATTCCAGGTCCTGGAAATGCCCGTGCGCCGAGAACTCGTAGACGACCGGATTGCCGTCGCCATCCGTAATCTTCACCTTGTCCAGCTCTTTCGTCCCTTCCAGGACAATCGAGGCGACCACGCGGGCGACAGCACTTTCCTTGGGAACCAGCCCCACGGTAAACGCATCGCCCTTCTTTTTGAAATAAATCTTGAAGTTACGCTCCAGTTCGCCGTAGTTGCCCGAGAACACCGACTGGATAGTCTTGGAAAATTCCGCGAACACGGGATTCTCCTTGACCGAGACGGTCTTCTTCGTATTGCGGGCCGGGTCGAACTGCACCATGGCATCGTCCCCCACCCAGAACACCGAAGCGAAGGGCTTGTGCGTATCCCAGACAATACCCGACTGGCGGTCAATCGCAAAGAAACCTGTAGAAACAAACTCGCGGTTCAGCTTCTTTATCGTGCGCACCTGCTTGAACTCGCCCACCGTCAAAGGCGATGTGGTCAACACCGTCAGCGACTGCAAAAGGGCGGACTTCGTCTCCGCCGTAAGCGGACGGCCAAAGACGTCCGCAAAGGCACTGCAGGCAAGCAACAGCAAACAAGCTAGAAACACGCGACTCATTTGCCTTCCGCAGCCTCTTCTTCAGCGATGGCGGCACGCACGCGTTCCACGAAGCACGGCGGGCAAACCATCAGCGATTCCTTCTTTTCCATGTCAAAAGCCATCTGCATGCTTTCGGCCTTGGTCAAGAGCGCACCGGTCTCGGCGTCGAAGAACTTGTACGAAAGCTTGAGACAGATTTCGTATTCCTCGAGCGTCACCTCGGCGCGAATTTTCTGCATAAAGATCATCGGGCGAAGGTACTTGACGTGCATGTCGACAACAGGCCAGGCGTAGCCGCTTTCTTCCATGGCAAAGTAATCGTACTTTATCTTGGTCAAAAGGGCGCAACGGGCAACTTCCATGTACTTCACGTAGTTGCCGTGCCATGCCACCTTCATCGAGTCCACGTCGTAGAATTCGACCTGGAACTCGACCGATGTCTTGAGTTTCTTTTGAGCCATGGTGCCCCCTGCTACACAGCGTAATGCTTTTCGCGAATCAGTTCAAGCGTCTTGCGGAGGTCACCTTCGAGCTGGCGGTCGCAGGCGAGCGGAGCGAAGTTCTCGAACACCTGGTCGTAGGTCTGCTTCACGCCGGCGATACGGTCGGCAGTAATCTCGCCACGTTCCAGACGGATGTGGAGGGCCTGGGATGCGGCGAGCAGCACGGCGGCAGCCACCTGCTCGGTGAGCTCGATGATGCGGATGCAGTCGCGGGAAGCGATCGTGCCCATGCTCACCTTGTCCTGGTTATGGCATTCAGTGGAGCGGCTGAACACGCTCATCGGCATCGTGAGGTGAAGCGCTTCGGCAGTCCAAGCAGAAACGCCAATCTGCACGGCCTTGAAACCGTGGTTGAGCGCGAATTCGCCATTGCTTCCGGAGAGGTTGGGCGGCAGGTTGCGGTTGAACTTGATGTCGACGATCGTGGCGAGCTGGCGGTCCAGGAGGTCGGCGAGGTTTGCGACAATGTTCTTGAGCGTATCCATCGCGAGGCAGATGTGTCCGCCGTAGAAATGGCCGCCGTGGAAGATGTTCCTCGTCTCGGGGTCGATAATCGGGTTATCGTTTGCGCTGTTCATTTCAATTTCAATCAGCTGGCGCAGCAGCGGTTCGGAATCGTAGAACACGCCAACCACGTGGGGTGCGCAACGCAGGGAATACGGGTCCTGAATCTTTTCGGGAATCACGTTCTTCTCGACTTCCAGGTTCATGGCATCGCGCATCTTCTTCGCGGCAGTCACCAGGCCCGGGTGCGGCTTGACCGCGAACAGGCGTTCGTAGAAGTGGTAGGCGTTGCCCTTCATGGCAATCGTGTTCATCGCCGTAATGCGGCAACTCAGGTCGGCAAGGTATTCGGCACGAGAATAGGCCATGCAGGCCACAGCGTTCATCACGGCCGTACCGTTCATGATGGCGATCGCTTCCTTGGGGCGGAAACGGTGCGGCGTAATGCCGAGTTCGGCCATCACGTCCTTGGACGGGCGGCGTTCACCCTTGTAGAGCACATCACGTTCGCCAATCACGGCACCGGCCACGTAAGAAAGCGGAGTCAGGTCGCCACTGGCACCCACGGAGCCTTCCTGCGGAATCAGGGGCAGGATATCGTTCTGCAGGAACGTCATCATAATCTTGAGCAGAGCGTAGCTCACGCCAGAGAAACCCTGGGCAAGCGTATTGATGCGCACGGCGATAATGGCGCGGGTTGTCTCCTGGTCAAAGTAGTTGCCCATGCCGCATCCATGAAAACGCGACAGGTTGATAGGCAGTTCATAGTAACGATCGGGCGGCACAACCTGCGTGCAGGAATCGCCATAACCAGTGGTCACGCCGTAAATGCCACCGTGTTCAGCCAGCGCCTCGTCCAGGAATTCGGCACCCGCATCGATTTTCTTCTGGAACGCGGGCGACGCATCCAGTTCCACAGCAGCCTCGCGCTTGGCGATGGCAACGACCTGTTCAATAGTCAGTTTTTCTGAACCTATGACGATAGTTTTCATGATCAACGATCCTTTATGTTTGTTTTTTCCAAAAATTGTAAAAATTATACCACTGGTACGGGTGCACCTGGCAATATTTCTCAAGAAGTTGGGTATATTCCTGCACCAGCAGGCGAATTCGTTCCGGACGTTCCTTGCGGCTGCAGTCAAACGAGGTTTTCGCCTTGACCACGTGCATCTCGTAGGACGAACGGATATCAAAATCATGCTTGCGAATCGCAAAAACAAAATAAATCGGGGCATTCAAGATGCTCGCCAGGGTAAACGCACCCTCGGGGAAATTCGCCTTGTCCCCCATGAAGTCCATCTCGACGTTCCGGCCCTGCGAATTGGCGGACGTGCGGTCGCCTGCAATCACCACCACGTTCCCGGCGGCAATCTTTTCCTTCATCCACACCGCGGAATCCACGCCTATCTTGTTCGCATCGAGCACGATGTTCATCAGGTCGGGATTCAGTTCGTAAAGCAGCGCGTTGAACTTGGACGTCCCCGAAAAATCGACCACGGGGTAAACAGTAAATTCCTTGTGGGTATGGATTTCTCCGTAACCGGTAAGCGAGCGCAGCATTTCCATGTTGCCGAGGTGAGAGCAGAGCAGGAAGGCCCCCTCGCCGCGGTCCAGCTGTTCCACCAGCTTGTCGAGGTCGTCGCCCTGCGTCTCTATGTTCTGCAGCTTGATGGCGCCGCGCCAGCCGAGCAACTTCTCTATCATCGACAGCGCAAAAGAGAGCACGTGCTTGTAGGTGCCCATGAACGGCTTGCGGCTCCCCCGCACTTTCGCGAGGTGTTCCAAATAAACGTTCGAGCGCGCACGGACCGGCTTCGCCCCCAGCCAGAAGAAGAAGCAGACCAGAGCCGTACACAGTTCAACAATGCGGAGCGGCAAGTGGCACGTAACCCACAGCATGAAACGGAAGTGCCAAAGGCTTCCGCCCACTTCCTTTACTTCAAACCACTGTTGCTTTTCGGATTCCATCTCGTTTTTTCTATTTCTTCTTCGCAAGGCGCCGAGCCAAGATCAAGGGCAAACGCACCAGCATGCCCAGGCAAAGCTTGGTATGCGTCCAGGATATTTCCACATTGTCACCGAAGGCGCGGAAATTGGACACGCCATCTTCGGGGTACTTGACCTTGATGGGGTAAAAACGCATCTTGAGCCCGGTCCACGAAAGGCGCACGAGGATTTCGATATCGAACCCCATACGGTAAGTGCGGATCTTTTTGGCGACCGGCCAAACCTTCGCCACCGGGTAAACGCGGAACCCGCACATCGAGTCGGGAATTTCCTTCGAAAGCGTTTCCACGGCGACCCAGAAATTGGTAATCTTGCGGCCCTGTTCGCGAGCCTTGGGCACGGAAGAATCATACATCGGGAACGAGGCCACCATGTCCTCGGGATGCTTCCTCGCCGCCTTCATGAAGAACGGGACGGCCTCCATGTCGTGCTGGCCGTCGGCATCCACCTGGAGCGCATGCGTAAAGCCCATTTCGAAAGCGGTCTTGAGTCCGCTAATGACCGCGGCCCCCTTGCCCCCGTTCTTTTCTCGAGTCACAAGTGTCGTGTTCGGGACATCCCGTGCAATCTGCTCCAGGATTTCGTGACCCTCGGGAGTATTGCCGTCGTCGACCATGATAATAGAGAGTCCCTGCGTCGAAAGCGTCTCGGCGACCTTGCGCGAAGCAAGCTCGTGGCGGTACACGGGAACAATTGCACAAAACTTCATATCTTCGGGTTTCATCTTTGCACTAGCCATTCTGCACTCCAGTTACCAGCGTGCCCGTCGAAAGCATGCGGCCGCTGTCGAGCGTATAGGTAAACAGGACCTTGCCTGTTTCCGCCTTGTACGTCATTTCGAGATTTACGGGAGTATCGGGCAAAACAGGATAGCTGAACTTGGTACGCTGGATGCGCTGCAAAACGCGCGGCGTACCGAACAGGGCGTTCGCGAGCATCACGGTCATGTCGACCTGCGCCACGGCGGGCAACAGCTTGAACGCCGGGAAATGCCCGTTGTAGAAGTCGCTTGTCTCGGGGAACACAAGCCGGAGCGTCACCATTCCCGGTTCGCGGCGCATCTTGAGGATCTTGAAATTCGGGCTTTCGGGGATGCCGAACAGGGCCTGGATATCGCGCATCTTGATTTTTCCCTGCGTATCTTGCGGGAGCTCTTCCAGGTAGCGCCACTTCTTGGGCGACACCGTATTCTCGATAAACTGCGCCAGGTGCTTCTTGAAGAAATTGTTGATTTCGAGTTTGGCCACGTCCTTGAACTTCTCGCGACCTTCCGCGTTCAAGACGATAGCCGCGGCCAGGTACTGGCGGCTCCCGGACATCGGGACCACGCGCACGTCCTGCACCAGTCCCGAAGACTTGATGCGGTTCTCCACTTCCGGGAGCGAGATGCGCTTTTCCTCGATTTTCACGATGGAATCCGCGCGGCCTTTGAGCAGGAAGCGTCCGTCATCGTAGATTTCGACCAGGTCGCCCGTCGTGAAGCCTTCGGGTTCCAGGATGTAGCTCGACTTCACGTTCAGGCAGTCGTTCTCGCCGATGCTCATCTTGCAGACTTCGAACGGAGTCCAGATGGGGCCATTCTTGGACTGCCTGTAGGCGATGCCGCCCGTCTCGGTGCTGCCGTAGATTTCCATGGTCCAGTATCCAGTGATGTCGCAGCACTTGCGCGCCACCTCTTCGGGAAGCGGGCCGCCGGAAGAATAGATAATCGGGGTAACCTTGAAGTCGATCGGCTTGTCGGTATCGGCGGCGAGGCGCTTGAGGAACGCGGGGCTCGAGGCGACCACGGCCTTTTCAGCGGCAAGGCTCGCGAGCTCGGTCGGGTAATCGATGCGGTGCCTGCGGAACGGGAGCCCGGTCGCCGTCGGCAGAAGTACCGTGAACAAAAGGCCGTAAATGTGGTGGTGGTTCACCGTGCTGTAGACCTTGCGGCCCACCCAGCCGTCGCCAAACACCTTCACGAGTTCAAAGAGTTCGTTCTCAAACTGGCAGAACATCTTGGGAACCGACTTGGGCTCTCCCGTCGTCCCCGACGTGAACATCACCATCTCGGCCTTGTCCTTGTCGAAGGTGTTCCAGCGAATTTCTGCAACCGGTTCCTTCAGCAAATCCTGGATCAGCACGGCTTCGGCCGAAGCGTCGCCGAACGGTTCATCGGTCATGAACCCGTTTTCGGGCTTCTTGATTTCCTTGATGAAAGCTTCCTGGCGGTTCGCGGTCACCATCGCCTTGAATCCGCCCTGCAGCATCGCCAGCAGAGCCACGATAAAGAAGTACGAATCCTCGCAATGCAGAATCCAGTCATGCTTTCCGCTGGATTCCAGGTACTGCCGGACCTTGGACACGTCTTCCACGAATTCCGCCCAGGTCCTTGTCGCATCGCCGTCAAAACAGACAACGGCGTCCACCGGGCGCGAGTCCCGCTGCAACTGGCATACGGGAATATAGGAGTGCATCTTTTGTTGCATCATTTTACGAACCATGAATTCCACGGCAAAGAAAATGCCGAGTAAAATATAGGAGATTAAACCGTTGTACAGGGACCAGATTCTGTCGTCACCCACCAAAGTGGTAGCAAG
This sequence comes from uncultured Fibrobacter sp., assembly GCA_947305535.1. GTDB lineage: Bacteria > Fibrobacterota > Fibrobacteria > Fibrobacterales > Fibrobacteraceae > Fibrobacter. The sequence goes on along the minus strand of CAMZDZ010000053.1, from coordinate 4,292 downwards.
AGCGACGGACGCGTTGAAAACGAAGAAAAAACACCAAGCCAAAGTGACGCGGTCGCAATAGCGTTCCACGTAGGCACGGTCCGGCGCGGTTCTCAGGCTCTTGTCGCCGAGGTTCGCCATGCGGAATGCGAAACTCGGTTTTTTCCAAAGGGAAAACGAGAAAAACGCAAGGAGGCTCAGGCTCACCAGGACCGGGTAAAATTTCAGGAACAATATGTTGTCTGCAAAAAAAGACAAGGCCCCGAGAAGGGCCATCAAAAGGACAAGCCCCAGATTCTTGACTAGGTTCGCCTTGTCGAACGCTCCGCCGTCGCGAACGCTCGCCCTATCCCGAGTCACATTGAAAAAGTGGACGAAGGCTAGCGCGATGAGCATCAAGCTCAAACGGCGAGGAGAAAGTCCCCAAAACTCAAGCCCGCAAAAGACCAGGGCCGGGTATAGAACCGACAAGGTGGCAAAGAGAATCTTCCCCGCCACCTTTTTCATTACTTGTTTTCCGCGTTCTGAATCAGGTTGTAGATAGCATCCACAACATCTTGCACGGTACGGACCGTCTTGAACACTTCGGGGTCAATATTCGTAGGCAAGAACGACTTGAGCTTCACGATCAGGTCTACTGCATCGATGCTGTCCAGTTCCAGATCTTCGTAAAGGCGGGCTTCGGGAGTCACCTTGGCTTCGTCCATTTCGAAGTCTTCAATGAGAGCCGCTTTCAGCTTGTCGAATATTACTTGCTTGTCCATGTCCAAACCCTTATTTTGGCTGATTGGCCGAAATGTAGGCGGCCAAAGAATCTACGGAGTAAAAATGCTTCTTGGTTTCCTCGTTAACAACAGAGAAGGAAACACCAAAGTTATCCTTGATAGCAATACCCAGTTCGAGAGCGTCGATGCTATCGAGTCCAAGTCCATTTGCGCTTTCTCCAAAAAGAGGAGCGTCGTCTACAATATCAGCCGGAGTCACGTCTTCGAGTTCCAGCGACTTGATTATCATTTCTTTAATTTTTGTTTTTAGTTCAGTCATAGTATACCAAAGTTTCAAGGCAAAATAGCTAAAAAAAAGGGAAACGTCAACTAAATCTAGTCTAGATTTTACTATTAATTTTACTATTTTATAGGCAGATTTTTTCATCACAACCAAAGAGCTATATGTTCGACTACTACTATAAAGACCAAATTTCCGCCACAGACGCAAAATACGAAGCACAAAAAATCGCTTTTGCCCCCCTCAGTTTCCACGCAGCGAAGGCCCTCCGCGACATGGGCATTCTGGACGAAATCTGCAAAGCCCGCAAGAAGGGGATCACCGTATCGGAACTTTCCCAAAAACTGAACATATCGCTCTACGGTGTCGGCGTACTTATCGAGATGGGTCTCGGCATGGGCGCCATCAAGCTCCACAAGGATTCCGACGAAAGCGACCTTCGCCTGACGCTCGGGAAAATCGGCTTTTTCCTGCTGCAAGACACAATGACGCAAGTCAACATGGACTTTTCCGAAGACATCTGCTACCTTGGCGCTGAAGATTTGCAGGAATCCATCCGCGACGGCAAGCCCGCCGGGCTCAAGCACCTGGGCAACTGGAAGACCGTCTACCAGGGCCTGTCGCAGCTGACCGACCAGCAGAAGAAAAGCTGGTTCGGATTCGACCACTTCTATTCCGACCTCGCCTTCCCCGAAGCGCTCCCCATCGTGTTCTCGAACCCCTGCAAGCGCCTGTTCGACATCGGCGGCAACACGGCCAAGTGGGCCATCGCCTGCTGCAAGTACAACGCCGACGTCAAGGTTTCGATCATCGACCTGCCGGGCCAGACCGCCGTCGCCGAGAAGAACGCGAAGGCCGCCGGTTTCGAAGACCGCATCGACACCATCCCCTGCAACGTGCTCGACGAGACGACCGCATTCCCCGAAGGCGCCAACGCCGTGTGGATGAGCCAGTTCCTCGACTGCTTCTCGCTCGAAGAGATCACGCGCATCCTCACCAAGATCCGTACCGCCGCATCGCCCGAGACCGACGTGTACGTGCTGGAACCGCTCTGGGACAAGCAGCGCTTCGAAGCCGCCGCATACTCCCTGCAAGCGACATCGCTCTACTTCACCTGCATCGCGAACGGCAACTCCAAGATGTACCGTTTCGAGGAACTGAAGCACGCCGTCGAGATTGCCGGGTTCGAGCTCAAGGAAGCCCACCACAACGTGGGACCCAACAGCTACTCGCTGCTCCGCTTCAGGGTAAAATAAGCGTTCCATTTCGGGGTTGAGAAATGATTTACATTAAACGGGCCGAATACTTTATACCCAGCGAGGAGTCTCCGCTTCCCGACGTAAAGTTCGTGCCGATGCTTACGCGCAGGCGCCTAAGCCAGCTTTCGAAGATGGTCGTCGCGGTCAACGACGCCATCAGCAAAGACGAGCCGCCCAGCAAGGTGACTTTCGCGTCGCAGTTCGGCGAAATCTCGCAACAGCTCAAGATTTCGCAGACGCTGCTCGACACGGGCAACGTCTCGCCGGCACACTTCAGCCTGTCCGTGTTCAACGCCTCCATCGCCAACGCGACGATTCTCACCAAGAACACAGCGGGATACTCCGCCGTATTCTCGGGCAAAGAGGCCTTCCGTGATGGACTGCGCGACTGCGTCGCCGCGCTCAAGGCCCAGTCCGAGCAGGAGCGCGTGTTCATCTTTGCCGACGAGCGCATCCCGGAAACGTACGCGCCCGTCGCCGGTTCGCCCTATCCCAATGCCGTCTGCGCCCTGGCTCTCCGCCTCACGACAGTTCCCGGCGAAGGGTACAGGGAACTCGACGAGACCCCGTTGCAAGGTGAATTTGCGACCGCCGCCGAAGAAGCCATAGCCTTTATCCAGCAGAGACTTGCATGATTCGCCGGATCAAGTACATTCGCCGCCTGTTTTCAAAGGTTTCTTCTTTTGCCGTATTCGGTGTCGGGAGCCTGTTCCTCGCTTCGGCACTGTTCCCGCTTTTCCATATCCTTTCCGGATTCTCCGAAAAGCGTTTCTGCAAGATTTCGAGACGGTTCGTCAGCTTCTTCTTCATGATTTTCGTCAAGTACATCGAAATCACGGGAGCCATGCGCCTGAACGTCGAGAACCGCGAACTCCTGAAAGGTCTCAAGGGCAAGGTCATCATCGCCAACCATCCCTCGCTGCTGGACGTGGTTGTGTTGATTTCGCTGATTCCCAACGCCAACTGCATCGTGAAAGGGGCGCTCATCCAGAACACGTTCGTATCGGCCATCGTCCGAAACCTCTACATTCCCAACAACATCCCCTTCGACGAGCAGCTTGAACGCGCGAAGAAATCCATGGAAGAAGGCAACAACCTAGTCATCTTCCCCGAAGGGACCCGTTCCAGGCCGGGAGAGCCCTGGTTCTTCAAGAAGGGCGCCGCACGGTTCGCCATTTTCGCGCACGCGGACGTGGTGCCCATCTATTTCGGCGGAAACGAGAAAATCGGGTTGCGCAAGAACGACAAGATGCTCCAGTTCCACCCGACAGAACGCTACATGTACAATCTCAAGGTCCTGCCGACCATCTCGGTGGAGCCCTACAAGGATATGCCCATGTCCAAAAGTGCTATACTTTTGAACGACAAGATGAAAGAAATTCTTGAACAAGAACAACAACAACAAAAGGTTCAATCATGAAAAAAATCATTCTCGCAATCGCACTCGGCAGCCTTGCTGCATTACTGACTTCCTGTGGCGGATCCTACAAGAAGGTACAGTCTCCCGAAGATCAGGCACAATTCACTTGTGTCGGCCTGCATACGAAAAGAGCCCAGTGGCATTTCGTTGATGAGCTTGGTCAAAATGTTTCCGCTCAAGGTTCGTGCATCAAGGGAATGAAGCACGGCCAGTTCGAATTCTTTGTCAATGGCAAAATGGTCGCCAAGACCAAGTTCGGCAAAGACAGGGAAATCAAGACGGCATGCCTCGCCATGGGAAAGACCAAGATGAACCTGAACGACTGCATGAAGGTTAATGCGTCCAACAACAATCCCCAGGGCAGCAGCGTGACGACCAGCACCGATGCTAGCACCGAAGCTAGCACCGAGACAAGTTCCGAAACGAGCACCGAAACTAGCAGCGAAGAATAATCCAATAAGAACGTACTCATAGAGGATATATGGCAAAGACCGTCGCAAAAAAGTCCGCAACCGCCAATGGTTCGGGCTCCAAGAAAGGTACCCAGACCAACATGTGGACCGGCCGCTTCGCGAGCGGCATGGCGCAGAGCATGGTGGACCTGAGCTTCAGCCTGCAATTCGACGCCG
>CAMZDZ010000052.1 GCA_947305535.1 uncultured Fibrobacter sp. | reverse complement strand
GCAAGGAACAGGGTTTCAGCGCCTACTTCGACTACAGCTGGCAGTGGGCTTATAAGGAAAAGTTTGAAAAGGCCGGCCTCACGGCACTGTTGGGTTCCGGTTTCGACCCGGGTGTTTCCCAGGCCTACTGCGCCTACGCCCTGAAGCACCAGTTCGACACCATCGAGGAAATCGACATCCTCGACTGCAACGGCGGCGATCATGGCTACAAGTTTGCGACCAACTTCAACCCCGAAATCAACCTCCGCGAAGTCTCCGCCCCGGGCAGCTACTGGGACACCGACGAAAACGGCAAGGGCCACTGGGTTGAAATCCCGGCCATGAGCATCAAGCGCGAATACAACTTCGCACAGGTCGGCAAGAAGGACATGTACCTCCTCCACCACGAAGAAATTGAATCCCTCGCCCAGAACATCCCGGGCATCAAGCGCATCCGCTTCTTCATGACGTTTGGCCAGAGCTACCTCGACCACATGCGTTGCCTCGAAGACGTGGGCATGCTCAGCACGCAGCCGATCAAGTTCCAGGGTCAGGACATTGTTCCGATCCAGTTCCTCAAGGCTCTGCTCCCGGACCCGGCAAGTCTCGGTCCTCGCACGGTGGGCAAGACGAACATCGGTTGCATTTTCAAGGGTACTAAGGATGGCAAGCCGAAGACTTACTATCTGTACAACGTCTGCGACCACCAGGAATGCTACAAGGAACTCGGCAGCCAGGCTATCGCCTACACGACTGGCGTTCCGGCCATGTGCGGCGCTATGATGGTGCTCACCGGCAAGTGGAACAAGCCGGGCGTGCATACTGTGGAAGAGTTCGACCCCGATCCGTTCATGGAAGCCCTCACCAAGTACGGCCTCCCGTGGCAGGAAAACTTCAATCCCGTTCTCGTTGACTAGAGTAAAAGGGGCTAGAGACTAGAATCTAGAGGCTAGTGAATAAGAATCACGCACTTCGTGCGTCTGATTTTTCTCCAATCCCTAGATCCTAGATTCTAACCCCTAGATCCTAATCCCTAAATCCTAACCTCTAACCTCTAGACTCTAACATGAAAAAATGGCGCATTGACGATTCCCGTGACTTGTACAATGTCAAGGGCTGGGGCGTAAACTACTTCGACATCAATGACAAGGGTCATGCGACGGTGCATCCGCTCAAGGATGGCGGTCCGGACATCGACCTTTACGAACTGGTGCAGGAACTTTCGCTCCGCGACGTTTCTACCCCGATGCTGCTGCGTTTCCCGGATATCCTGGACAGCCGCATCGAGAAGATCAACGAGTGCTTCAACAAGTCCCGCAAGGAATACGGTTTCAACGGAAGCTACTACAGCATCTTCCCGATCAAGGTGAACCAGCAGCGCGCGGTGCTCGAAGAAGTCGTGAGCCACGGTAAAAAGTTCAATATCGGTCTCGAAGCCGGTTCCAAGCCGGAACTCCACGCAGTGCTCGCGAACATGGACAACCCGGATTCGCTGATCATCTGCAACGGCTACAAGGACGAGGACTTCATCGAACTTGCGCTCCTCGCGCAGAAGATGGGCAAGAAGATTTTCATCGTCGTCGAGAAGATGAACGAGCTCCACTTGGTGGTGGAACTTTCCCGCCGTATCGGCGTGCGCCCGAATATCGGCATCCGCATCAAGCTTGCAAGCTCCGGCAGCGGCAAGTGGGAAGAATCCGGCGGATACCACAGCAAGTTCGGCCTCAACAGCTCCGAACTACTCGAAGCGCTCGACTACATCAAGGAAGAGAAGATGGAGGACTGCATGAAGCTCATCCACTTCCACCTGGGTAGCCAGATTACGAACATTCGTCACATCAAGAGCGGGCTCCGCGAAGTCTCGCAGTTCTACGTGCAGATCCGGAAGATGGGCATGGGCCTCGAGTTCGTGGACGTGGGCGGCGGCCTCGGCGTCGATTACGACGGCACCCGCAGTTCCAACGCGAGCTCGGTGAACTACTCCATCCAGGAATACGCGAACGACGTGGTGTACGCCATGTACGAAGCTTGCGAAAACGGCGGCGTCGAACACCCGAACATCATCGCGGAATCGGGCCGAGCCCTTGCGGCGCACCATTCTATTTTGGTATTCAACGTGTTGGAAACGGCCGGCCAGGCGTTCTTCGATGAAAACATCCACGAAATCGAAGACGACGCACCCGACGCGCTCAAGGATTTGTACAGCATCTACAAGGGACTGACCCCGAAGAACCTGCTGGAAAGCTGGCACGACGCCATCCAGCTCAACGACGACGTGCTGAACGGCTTCAAGGTGGGCGATTACGACCTGCCGACGCGCGCCATGTGCGAACGCCTGTTCTGGAGCATCGTGCGCAAGGTGGACCTGCTCGCGAAAGATTTGCGCCACCCGCCTTACGAACTGAGCGAACTTCCGCGCCTTCTGGCCCAGAAGTACTTCTGCAACTTCAGCCTTTTCCAGAGCCTGCCCGACAGCTGGGGCGTGGACCAGGTCTTCCCGCTCATGCCGATCCAGCGCCTGAACGAAGAACCCACCGTCGAGACGACCATCCAGGACGTCACCTGCGATAGCGACGGCAAGATCGACATGTTCGTGCGCGGCGGCGACGTGAGCCGCACCTTCCCGCTTCACGAGCTCAAGAAGGACGAACCGTACTACATCGCGGTCTACCTCGTGGGTGCCTACCAAGAAATCCTCGGCGACCTGCACAACCTCTTTGGCGATACCAACGCAGTCCACATCGTCTGTAACGACAAGGGCGGCTACGAAATCGACAAGGTGATTGACGGCGAATCGGTGGAAGACGTGCTCGACTACGTGAACTTCAGCGACAAGGCGCTCGTGCGCACCATGGAAAACTGGGTTTCGCGTTCCGTGAAGGAAGGGAAGATCACCCTGCAAGAAGGCAAGGAATTCCTGAACATCTACCGCAGCGGCCTGTACGGATACACCTATCTAGAGTAACTTTCGTCCGTTTTACGGACAAAGACACTAACTCTTTTCGAATATCTGATTTATATTATTAGTATGTTCGAAAAGATAAAATCGGTTCTCCTCGCACAGAAGTCGATAGAAGGGGTGCTCTTTTGGGGCGTTCTCTTCTTCGTCACGCTGGCGGCTATCCTTTCGGCCCTTTTCACGGCGACAGAGGAAATGGACTCTTACGCCACCTACTTTAGCATCCTCTGCGTCATCTTTTTCATCATCATCGGCATATTCGCCAAGTTTTCGCACAGGTATTCCATCTGCTACTTCGCGCTGTGCCTTGCGACAAACGTCGTCCTGCTCCCCCTGCTATTTTTCTTCTGCGGCGGTTTCAACTCCGGAATGGTCATCTACTGTCTGTCCGGAATTTTCATCGCGTCGCTGCACAACCGGAGAAAATCGCAGGTTTTCCTTGTACTCACCTCCCTCATCGTTTTTGAACTGGCTTTTGCGCTCGCATATCTGCATCCGGAACTCATCTCCGGCGTTTCGTACAAAGTTACCGTCATCGACATCATGGTCTCGTTCATGCTGATGACCGTCACCGTCTATGCCGTATCGACCTACTTGCTTCACGTCTACCAGTCCGAACGTGACAAGAGGGAAAAACTGATCCAAAAGCTCGAGTTCATCTCCAAGCACGACCCCTTGACGGGCATCTACAACCGCAGGCATTTCATCAAGAGACTGGGCGAGTACATCTGGCCGAACCGCATGGGCTATTTCATCCTGATGTACGACATCGACAACTTCAAGGCAATCAACGACAACTACGGGCACCCCTTCGGCGACAAGATCCTCTGCGACATCGCCAACCTCGCGAAGTCCTTTACCAACCAGTCCCGCGACGAAATGGCCATTCGATACGGCGGGGACGAATTCATCCAGGTGTTCCAAGCAGAGAACATGGACGCCGCCCTGGCAAGAGCCAACACTCTCAGGGAGTCCATCGCCAAGCTGACCTTCATGAAGCATCCCGAGATAAGCATCACTGTCAGCGGGGGAATCGTCGAATGCGCCGACGACAAGTTCACCCACCAGAACAAGATGCTCAGTTTCGTCGACGGTCTGCTGTTCCTGGCGAAGCAACACGGCCGGAACCAGGTTCTCGCACGTCCCTAATTTTCTAAATTGGGGCACATGATTCACGAAATCGCCCCACACAAACTGCACAACGCGTTCCGCACACAGGACCCCACGCCCTACGATTATTTCATCCGTATCCGCGACAACAAGATACTCCTGAAAAAGAACGCGAACAACTACACAATCCCGCGAATCAAGGATTTCCCGGAACTTCCTTGCCATTACCTGATTGCGATAGACGGATGCGCATACTTCCTGGACGATTCCGAAGACAATACGCCCATTTCCGGCAACTACGAGTTTGTACCGAACCGAATCCTCCGCACTCTCGGCGATAGGCTTGAACGGCTCGGAGGTTCCGTCGCATTCCACATTGCGCACTGGGAATCGCTGAACAAGTTCTGCGGACACTGCGGACACGCCATGGAACGGAGCAAAAAAGAGCGAGCCATGGTCTGCCCCCATTGCAACAACACGGTCTACCCGAGAATTTCGCCCGTCGTGATTGTCGCCGTACACAATGCAGACAAACTGCTCATGGCGAGGAACCTGGACCATCCCGACAAAAGCAGACTGTTCCTGATTTCCGGATTCGTCGAAATCGGAGAATCCCTGGAACAGGCGGTCCACCGCGAAGTCATGGAAGAGGCGGGAGTCAACATAAAGAACGTCAAGTATTTCGGCAGCCAGCCATGGCCGTTCAGCGACTCGCTGATAGCCGGATTCACGGCGGAACTCGATGGCGACGCGACGCTCAAGATACAGGAAAGCGAAATCGAGATCGCGACCTGGGTGCAGCGGGAGGACATTCCGGAATACGACACCAGCGTGAGCATCAGCAGTTGCCTTATCGAGGATTTCCGCAACAAAAGAAAAGACCCGGTGTAACAACCGAGTCCTTTCTTGAGAGCGGGAAAAGGGTCTCGAACCCTCGACATCGACCTTGGGAAGGTCGCGCTCTACCAACTGAGCTACTCCCGCGAGCATTTCAAATGTAATAAAACAGTAGTGTATTGTAAAGGGATTTTTCTATCATTTCGCCCATGAACAGGTTTCTAGCAATCATCATCGCAATGGCCATTCTCGTCCCGGCAGGCAAGTCCTTCGCCGGAGAAAAATCGCTATGGCAAAAGTTTGTCGACTTCTTCAACCCGTCTCCGACACTGGAAGGCGAAGGCCCGCTCTACGACGAACTCAAGGAACTGGATCAAAAGATTAGCAAGACCGAAGGCAAGTATTCCAGGGAACGCAGGCCCGGCAACAAGACTCGCCTGAAGAAGGAACTCGAAGAACTTCGCGCCGAACGCGAAAGACTTGTCGAAAGAATCAAGGCTGGCGAAGGACAGGCGGAAAAACCGAAATCGTCCGCAGCAATGTCGTCCGCAAAATCATCCGCAGCATCGTCGTCAAGCTCGGGCAAGAGCGCCCCGGCATCATCCGCACAAGCGGCACCGACAGCTTCGGCGGCATCGGCCTGCGTTCACGACACCGTATTCGTCAGGGACACGGTCGTCATCCACGACACGCTCTACGTCATCGTGGCGGACAAGCCAGCAGCAGCTCCGGCAGACACTACCCAGGCACCAAATAAAAATTAGGACGGATTTGCAGCAGGGCCTCGTCGCTTTCCAGGTCCGCTTCCGAAACATTCCTACCGACAACCAGCGCGCTGTCGAAACCGGCAACGTGCGCGCCGAACACGTCCGTGCCTAGCGTGTCCCCCACCATCAGCACTCGCGCTTCCGGCGCAAGCGTCTCGTGGACGCGCTCCCAGATCGCAGGGAACGGTTTCCCCAGGTACAACGTTTTTGCACCCGACAACAACCTCAGTCTCTCCGACAAAGCTCCGGATACAGGAGAACGAGAGCCGTCGATATTCGGAGCCCAGGCATCGGGGTTCAGGACCAGCAGGAGCCCGCGATTTTGCGACAGGATGCCCGCCGCGCGTTCAAACATCTCGGGAGTCGCGGTCGACGAAGATACGGCGACGATCGGCTCGGCAGGATTCTCCACAGCCCTTATGCCGCAGGCGCCGAGAACGTTCTTCCCCGTCTCGCGACCGATATAGAATACTTCTTCCAGGCCCCACTCGCCGCGCTTCCGGATGTCGGCAACCGTTGCAGCGAGAAGGCTTCCCGACGAAATCGTTTCCTCCGCGGTAAAGTCAAAACCACGGTCCGCAGCATCTTGCGCAAGGGCCGCATCCACATTCGAGGCAGCGTTCGTCACGAGGCGAAGTTCCTTTCCGGCCTTGCGAAGCGCAGCATACCACTCCAGCGCTCCCGAATAAACAAAACGCCCGCGATTGTACAAAGTTCCGTAGCCATCGAAACAGAACGCATCGTAGATATCGATAATTTCAGACAAAGTAACAGTTTGCGGAAGATGCACTTTAGTTTGGTTGGACCTCGAGTCGAAGTCCAGTCCGGTTGCATCGCAAATCAGCTTCTGGTAGCGCAGGTAAATTTGTGATTCAAGTCGGTCCATCAGCGGCGAAGGACCCCGAATACCTGTGTAGTAACGCCGTCTTCCTCACTATTGTACACAGTTTTGCCATCGTACTTGACAACCACGGCAACGTTCGCCAAATAGGCGCCACTGCCGACACGACGGTGGTTCGCATCCATCATGTTCCAGCGGAAGAACAGCTTCTTAGCAGACTTTTCAAAGCGTTTGTCGTTGCCCTTGATCTTGTATTTCGTATTGGCAACAAACGCACCAAGGTTGGTATAAATCCTCAGATTAAAATAAACAACCACCTTGGAGGGTTCGAACACGTCCTGGGAACGCAACCTCAAGACTTCGCGGACAGACGTTTCGAAGTCTGAGCCAAGGACGTCAACGGCAAAGCCCCAAGCCGTATCGTTAGGAACTTTCGCGTCGAGGTTCTCGAAGGTCAACTGGAAGATCGGTCCATTCGGGTCTTCCTGTTCCGTTGTCCTCACAAGGTTCTGCTTATAAAGTTCAAGCGGGAAGAAGCCTTCCAGCGGACGGAACTGAGACTTCTTGGTAACCGCATTGCCGCTGGAATCCTTCATACAGGAATAGACCATACGGACAGAATCTTTTACCGACAAGCGTTCCTGCGAAGTCAAGCCATCATCGAAGACAAGCGTGACCCCGCTGTTAAAGACGTTCCATTCCATCGACGAAGAAACCAACGGATGCACAGAGGAATCCTTGGCCGACCAATACTCAAAATATTCGTCGCAATTGTGGGACGGTTTCACCTTTTCAGAGAAAGACACCTTCAGCGAGTCAACTCCGCTGCTGCGATGGGACTTCAACTGACAAGACATTATCGTCGGCGCCATGCCATCCTTCACGTTTAGCGAATACTCGCTTCCATCGGAAAGATACAACGTGCAGGCCCCGTAAGAGGCAACAAAGAAATCCGGAGCGGAATACCCGGTCAAGCGGTAGAACCCTGTCTGGCGTTTGGAAAGATCGACAAATATCCTGCGGTTGCTCGCGGTATCAAGAATAAAATCTTCTTTAGGAATAACGATGCGGATAGAACGGCCCGACGAGTCAACCCAGTTCACGGCAAGGCTGTCCATTTTCTCGTCAATGTACTCTTGGGAAATCACACCGAGGAAACGAATCTGGAGATGGTCCATCCTGCCATCCTCGTCCTCGTCCAGGAAATAGTTCTGTTGGGTAGACGGCGGGACAGGAGCCTGGACAAATGCCCAAACCCAGTTCGCAAACACAAGCATTGCGATAGTCAATATGTGTACGGACCGAACCATGTTATCCTTCCTCTCTATTGACCTCCCTGTATATAAATCTATACACTTTTTAGGATTCCGTAATCACGTCCTTCCACAGGAATCACCAATTGGAGCCTCGAAAGGGTCTTAATATACTTGTCAAAGACCATTTTGAAGTCCTCACCGAGCTCTTCCTCCTGGTCATTGGCCAAATTATAGGCTATATAGCTCCCATCCGGGAAGATCGAGATGCAGCAGTCCCAGGTGATATCCCCCTCCAAAACCTCCTGATCATCGTCCCGATCCTGGCTTTCGAGCATGAGCATCGGGCAGGGTGCGGCGATGGGTTCGGCATGGCCATTTTCATAGATAAAGTAATTCCTGCTAACCAATTCATGTTCCAGGGCCATCGTACTCGGGGTGCGTTCAAACTCGTTACGCAGGCGACGGATGTTTCCCAAATCATCCTCGTAGGGGTCCCTAAAATCGTCGGGCAAAACAATCTGGTAATAGTCAAACTGCTTGCCGCTTTTCTCGAACGTTTCAATCCATTCTCTGGGCGGCTCCGGACGCATCGTCAAAAAGTCCTCGAAGGAATCAAGGATATCGAACAACCTAGAAGTCCAAGGTTCGTTCTTGCGCTGTTGCATCAGCTCAAAAAAATTTTTCAGGCGTTCTTCTCCGGGAACGACAGAAAGTTCTTCCCCCGGCACACCACTCATATCAAATTCAGCCATAATTTTTATTCCTAATTATTACTAACCACCAACCACTAACCACTTCATCAAAAGCGCTACCACATTTCCACGGTCTTTACGGTCAGGCTCATCGCAATGTCCTTCTCGTAATACGCGGGTTCATTAATAAAGATAGGCCACACGCTCTCGCGACCATCCGCCTCGCCTTCGTAAAGGATATCTTTCCCGTCAAAGGTGCGGAACAGCTTATCGCCCTTCTTGAGTTCGCTAAAGTCACGGCCCAGCAAATCCGGGTGAATCATCGCCTCGATAGGGGCACCTGCCCACGCCTTCGGGTAACCGAGATCGCGCAACTGCGTGAACACTTCCACGCGGATGGGAGAGCGCTTCTGGAGTTCCCCGCGATTCCATTCGTCCGCAAGTTCCAGGTAACGCTTTACCAGCTTTTCTGTCTGTTCGAACAGGCGGGCATCTAGAGTGCCGTGCTGCTGCGGGCCAATTTCCACGCACACGTCCGCCTTCGCGACGGTACCAAAATAAGGAGACGCAGAACGTTCCTCCGGCTGGTAGTAAATACAGGCATCGTCAAATTCCTGCGTGAGCACTGCCGAAGCCTTCATCGTGAACGGGTCCCGTGCCGAAAGAATCAGGCAGAGACCCATGTTCGAGCCCGTATTGTGAACGTCGAGCAACAAGTCCGTCTTGGTATTCGCACCCTTCGGGCCGTAAATGCGGTTCAGTTCATGCGCACGCCGGAACTCGTACTGCTGCGGTTCCGCGTTCATATCAAGGCTTGTCTGCGAAAAAGAACGGTTCAAATCAAAGTCGCGGTAACGCCGGTTGAGCCGCATGGCCTCCGGGTTCGCAAGCACCAGCGAAACTTCGGCGCTGGGGCAGCACGTGCTGTAGCATTCGGGGCACGCCATCCACTTCTCGACCAAGCGAACACCCGTTCGCTCGTTCCCGTGCGTCCCACCAGCAACGACTATTTTACGTATTTGACTCATGTTTTATATTATAGCAAAAAAGAGGCGATGACGCCCCTTTAAATTTTAAAAATTGTTTTTTTGAAGTCGTCTTTAATTTTCAATTAATTTTCCACTAAACCATTCGCCATAAGCCTCTACACCGCGATTATCCTCTCCGCATTTCCATGATTCACTCGTGAATGAGTTGTCAATAGTTTCTGGAGCCGTCAGATTAAACTCATTCTCGCAGTCCTCAATCAAAAAGGCCACAGAAAGTATCATACCAGTTACCCCACAAGCCCCACCCGGAGCCACAGACCGAAACACAGACGTAAATTCAATAGCATCGTCCGCAAAGCGACTCAAAACATGCCCTACGGGTTGGCCTCCATCATAATCGGAAATCACAAAGTAACGACAATTCGCTCCTCTCGGGTGTTCGTCCATTATCTTTGCAGTCATCGGGAAACACATCCATATATCACTTGTATCCATTTGATACACAGGAGAATTTTTGGTCGGATGATCCGTTTTATTCATAAGGTTTTTGGAATAATTCGAGCATCCAAAGCCAGAATAACCATTATAAGCAATTACATGTTCGTCAAACGAGAGTTGTTCTGTATTCTCCGCGAACTGCAAAACATAGTTTTCTAGAGTATGGTTGTAATTGACGGTTATTGCGGTATCGCGAACAGGCGTTATAACAGAATCTTCTTCAATGAAAATTGAAGAACTTGAACCATTTAACTCTGTTGAAGGAGACGACATAGTTATCCAGTATATCCCTGAGGAACTTTGAGCGTTCCCCGTCATCACGTTACAACGTTCGCTGGCAATATGGACATACTCCGACACCAGCTTGTTTGCAGAATCACTCCCGACATGCTTCACGCGGCATGCGGCTTCAAAAGCATCATCCTTACAGCCATTACTTGGCGTATAGAACTCGCTATTAGGCACCTTGTCGCATTCGGCCTTGAATTCCGCAAATACCGAATCGCACGAATTCACAAGCTTATTTCCGCTCATGGTGGAAACCTCACTGGAATTATAAATTTGCATCGTCATCGCAAGGAACGCGCTATCGGCAATGCATTCCACTCGCACTCCGTTACCATCGTCCGATACGGCCGATCTGCCGCCCTCAAATTTAGCATACGAGGATTCATTCCATTCCGTACCAAAATTGAGCCATTCTCTCACTTGCTTTTCCGAAGCGGCATTCTGGTCATCTATAGTACCCCCCGCAGCCTTGTCCGATTCGGAGCAAGCAACCAGTGCGGCAAAGGTCGAGGCAAAAATAATGATTTTCTTATTCATGGTTACGCTCCTTACTTTAATGAGGATTCTTGTTTTTGAACTTTGTCTGTAAGCGGGAATAGTTGCATATTCAAGCGATATACGCGATTGCCGCCTTTTTTGGCACTCGCAATAGAAATGATTCTCTTGCGACATTTTTCCAATTCTTTCAAGATCTCGGCATAGTCTTCGTCATCTATGCCCATAGTGACCCCCGTAAAGTTGCGTTCATCTACAGGATACTTTTCAACAGCATCTTTTGCGAAACTGGCCATTTCCTTGTGCATCTCGCGGACAAGCACCGGCATGGCCGCAACAGACATCTGTAACGAACGGTCCACCTGTTCATACACATTGTCGGCCGTCTTTTTAAGGAATTTCGCCCGAGTCAGGAACGCAAGCGCATTGCGAACCTCTTCTGCCGAAAAAGCATTGCCGCAAGCCCTGGCAATATCGAGGGGTTTTGCGCCCGGCATCATGGGAGCCAGTTCGCGCAGTACCGGGAATTTCCAAGACTCGTAGAAAGACATCGATTCGCCTTCCAGAACACGGACTTTGTGAGCACTCGCGATTTCCTTCATTTCGGTATAGGCAGCCTTTTTGTCGGCATCTTTTTTGGCTTGGCCAAACTTCACCAGCTGTCGAAAATACTCGCGTTCGGCCCCCACAAGGTCCATGGCGTCGGCGGCACGTTCAACCCCGGTTTTAGAAAGGCCGCTCTTGCCTTCGCACACCAACTTCATATAGTTAGGCGAAGTGAACCCACCCTTCTTAGTAAAATCACGCCAGGAAAAAGCGGAAGTCTGCTTTTTCCATCGGTAATAGTCGTTCATAAACAAACGGTAGTCCTCATATTCAATTACGGATTTCATCATACCCTAAATATATCTCACGTCCATCCGCATGGAATCGAATTTTTATACAAAAAACGCGTTTTTCATTTAAATTGTATAATTTTACGTATAATTTCAAAAAAATCACAAATTCATTATACACTCTAGCAGGCACAACATGATTTTTTCTACATTTGCCCGCATGGATTTAGACCACTGCCGCCGTCTTTCTATTGCGCCGATGCTCGACTGCACCGACCGTCACGAGCGCTATTTTTTGCGTCTACTTTCGCGGAACGTTCTGCTCTACAGCGAGATGGTAGTGGCAAGCGGGCTTTTGCATTGCGAAAATACCGACATGTTCCTCGGGCACGAACCGCTCGAACAGCCCGCAGTGTTACAGCTCGGAGGCAGCAACCCAACAGATCTCGCTCGCGCTTCCAAACTCGTGGAAGCTGCGGGGTTCCAGGAAGTGAACCTGAACTGCGGATGCCCTTCGGACCGCGTGCAGAACGGGAACTTCGGCGCATGCCTCATGAAGGACAAGAACATCGTCGCCGACTGTTTCAAGGCCATGCAAGATGCGGTGAGCATTCCCGTGTCCATCAAGTGCCGCATCGGTGTCGACGAACTCGACAGCTGGGAATTCTTCACTGATTTTATACAAACTATCCGCGACGCGGGTTGCAAAGTTTTCATCATCCATGCGCGCAAGGCCTGGCTCCAGGGACTCAGTCCCAAGGAGAACCGCGAGGTCCCGCCGCTGCACTACGATTTTGTCCACCGCCTCAAGGCCGAGATGCCGGACCTGAACATCAGCATCAACGGCGGCATCAAGACGCTCGACCAAGTGGAGGAGCAACTTAAGGACCTGGACGGGGTGATGGTCGGCCGCGAAGCGTACGAGAACCCGTGGTTCCTGCACGACGCCGACGAGCGCATTTTCGGCGACATCCGCCCCGCAAGCGACGACCCGGCGCAGATTATCGCCGGGACCGCACGCCCCGCGACCCGGAAAGCGCTCCTGGAAGCCTACCTCCCCTACGTAGAAAAGCAGACCGCCGACGGATGCCCCGCCACGATTCTCGTAAAGCACCTCTACGGGCTGTTCGCCGGACTCCCCGGTGCCCGAAGATATCGCCAAATGCTCAGCAACGAATCCCCCAAGGCAAGGGGCCGCGGAGAAGCCGTCGCCCTCATCCGCCAGGCGATGGACCAGGTAAAAGAATAAAAACGGGCCAAAAAAGGGGTTTTTAGGGGGTCTTTCCCCCTTGACAAAACGGCCAAATTTTTCTCTATTTGGGAGCACAATTTTCAGTTTAACCTTTAACGGAGATACAACATGCCTTGCGGAAAGAAAAGAAAGCGCAGGAAGATTGCGACCCACAAGCGTAAAAAACGCCGTCGTCGTGACCGCCAGAAAAAGAAACTTCGCTAATATCCGTTAGCATTTTCTTGTAATTTCCTGAAAAGCGGAGTGCGAAAAACACTCCGTTTTTTTCTGTTTATAGTCGACAACGCCTATCCACGGACCCCGGTCAAAACAATGATCCTCACCGGCAGCATAAAGACAATCACCTTCCACAATCCGCAGAACGGATTCACGGTCATGCGACTGACGGACGCCGAGACCCAAAAGGTCGTGGTAGTCACCGGGAATTTCCCGGAGCTTTCGACGGGGGAATCGCTGAAACTTACGGGGGATTGGGGACGGCACCCGAAATTCGGGCCGCAGTTCGTATGCACCGGGTTCGAAATCCTCGCGCCCGAAGACAGCAGCATCGAGTCTTACCTCTCTAGCGGGCTTTTTCCGGGAATCGGCCCCAAGACGGCAGCCAGCATCGTAGCCGTTTTCGGGGAACGGACAGCCGACATTCTCGACAACGAGCCGGACACATTCCGCAGAACGAAAATCAAAGGACTGACCGCGAAAAAGGCCGAACAGTTCCTCGCCCGCTGGCAGGAGAACCGCCACAGCAGGGAAACCATGCTGTTCCTCTACCAGCACGACATCACCGGGAGCATCGCCAAGAAGCTTTGGACCAAGTACGGCCAGGACACCATCCGCCGCATCAAGGACAACCCCTACATGCTCTGCGAGGACGTCTACGGCATCGGCTTTGTCAAGGCGGACGAAATCGCGACCAAGATAGGCTTCCCGAAGGACAGCCCCGTCAGGCTGGAGGCCGCCATTCTCTACACCTTGCAGGAATCGACAAGCGACGGTCACGTGTACCTTCCCAAGGGAGTACTCCTGGAGCGCACGGCCAAAAACCTGCGCCTCACCTACGAGGACGAAGACGCCTACAATACCATCCTGGACAAGTTCGAGGAACTCTGCGGCAGGGAACGCATCAAGCGCGTCGACGACGACTGCTTTTTCCCGCCCATCTTCCGCGCCGAGCAGAACATCGCGGACAACATACTCCTGCGCCTGCAGGGGAACAGGTTCCCCGTCGAAGGATTCGAGAGCAAGCTGGTGGACTGGGAACGCGAGCACCGTTTCGCGTTCGACCCCATACAGCGCGAGGCCATATCGATGGCGCTCTCGTACAAGATAAGCATCATCACCGGCGGACCAGGCACAGGCAAGACGACGATTCTCAAGGGAATTTTGCACCTCGCCCGAAAAATGGGCGAAAAGATACGCCTTGCCGCCCCCACGGGGCGCGCAGCCAAACGCATGAGCGAATGCAGCGGCGAAGACGCCTGCACGCTCCACCGCCTGCTCGAGGTGGACCCCATCACCGGCAAGTTCAACAAGGATATCGACAACCAGCTGGAATGCGACCTGCTCGTCGTCGACGAGTTCAGCATGGTCGACACGTGGCTCGTCGCGGCCCTCCTCGAGGCGACACCGCTGAGAACCCGCATTGTATTCATCGGAGATGCGAACCAGCTGCCGAGCGTGGGCCCGGGCAACGTCCTGAACGACCTGCTCCAATGCCCGCGCATCCCGAACATCCGCTTGCAGCACATCTTTAGGCAATCCGGCGGCAACGACATCGCCGACAAGGCCGCCAAAATCAACCAAGGCATCACGCCAGCGCCTATCGACGGGCCGAACTTCCACTTTATCCCCTTCGAAACGCCGGAGCAGGCAAGAGAGATTGTCCGGGAACTGCTCAATAGCGGTGTCCGCAGCAAGATCGACATCGATCTCAAAACGGAAATGCAGCTGCTCACCCCGATGCGCAAGGGGCCGCTCGGCACCTTCGAACTCAACACGTTCTTGCAGGACCTGCTCAACCCGGAAAAGAGCCCCACGAGCGCAGGGGTCGAACGCCACCGGATAGCCGGCATCCGCTGGAGCGAAGGCGACCGCGTAATGCAAGTCCGCAACAACTACGACAAGAACGTTTTCAACGGCGACACCGGAATCATTTACAGAATCAGCAAGAATACAAACAAGGTAACTGTATTCTTTGAAGACAAGACTGTGGAATACGAGAACGACGAAATGGACCAGCTCGCCCTCGCCTACGCCTGCACCAT
>CAMZDZ010000051.1 GCA_947305535.1 uncultured Fibrobacter sp. | reverse complement strand
CATACAGCGGGAAGCACAGCTGGTTTTCGAGTTTTAGCTGGGGGCAGTTCATGGCAGCTCCTAGAGCAACTTTTCTACACAGGCGCGAACGGCGTCCATGTCGGCGGTGGGTTCAAAACGCGCGACAACGTTGCCTTCGCGGTCCACCACGAACTTGGTGAAGTTCCACTTGATGTCGGGATTATTCTTGTAATCCTTGTCGATGCTCTTGAGCAAAAGCGCCATGGCGGCGGCCTTTACGCCAAAACCGAAACCTTCGAAACCTTTCTGCGATTTCAGGTAGGTGTAGAGCGGGAGTGCGTCGGGGCCATTCACGTCGGACTTTTTCATCTGCGGGAATTCGGTGCCGTAGTTGAGCGTGCAGAATTCGTGGATTTCGTCGTCGGTGCCGGGGGTCTGGCCCTTGAACTGATTGCAGGGAATGTCGATGACTTCAAAACCCTTGTCGTGGAAGTCGGAATACATCTGCTCGATGGGCTTGTAGTGCGGGGTAAAGCCGCAGCCGGTCGCGGTGTTCACGATGAGCATCACCTTGCCCTTGAAGTTTGCGAGCGGGACCTGGTTGCCCTTGCCGTCGGTGAGGGTGAAATCGTAGATGTTTGCCATGATGAGCCTCCGTTTTTCGGGGTGTTGCTGACGGCGTTTTACCGCATTTGATTGTTTACAATTTAATTGTATAAAATTTATTCTCAAAAGTCAATAGGGAAAAGCAAAAAAATGATTTTTCTCGCGATTTTTCTATTTTACCATCGCGGGACTTTCAACTAAACTTAAGGCAGATTATTTCACATCGCAACCGGCGCTCGGGTTCGTCCAGCCCTCTTCCGGGGGAGCCTCGCCCGCCTTCCAGCAATGGAGCGTGTCGAGCACGTCGCCCTGCTTGTAGGTGGACCAGTCCGTCACCTTCTTGATGTTGGTTTCCGTAGTGGTGTTGAACCGGCTCACGTAATGGTCGACCAGGTACTGCGGGCATTCCACTTCCTCGATGTAGTAGGTCGGATTGTCCGCGGCCTTGTACCAGTCGGCAAACCAGTGGCAACCGCGCAAGAGGTTCGGGAGGCCGGCGTCGCCGAAGGCCGCGTCGCACATGTCCTTGATGCAGGTCTGGTATTCGACGAGAGAAGCCTCGTAGCCGAGCTGGTTCTGGCATTCGGTCAGGAACCCGCCAAAGCCCGCGCCCCAGTTGAAGTTGCTGCCTTTGTTCACCTGGGTAGTAAGGGCGTCAAAGGCGCCCACGCCGCCGCCCGGCACCATCAGGTCGAACTGGCCCGCAGGCAGGTTAGCATTGCCGCCCGCCACGTCGTTACCGATGTTGGAGGCCATCACGATCATGTGCTTGCCCTTGAGCGCCAGGTGGGTTTCCCTCGGCGGGTTGTTTTCCATCTCGTTCGCGAAGTGGCCGTCGTACTGCAGGTGATAGCACTTGCCGCACTTGCTGTCGGCGGTGCCCGCGACGTACGCATAAGAAAGGGTGTCGTTCACGGCGATGGGCGCCATGTCGGTGCAGGTGAACACGCCCTTTTCCTTTTCGTCGCCGCAAGCGCTCCTGGTCCCGTTGTAGCCGAACCAGGACTTCGACACGTCACCCAGGGTAAAGGTGGGGACTTCCACGTCGTGGATGTTGCAGTTGCGCGCGGTGCCGTAGTCGGCAATGTAGGCCTCGTTGGAAGACGTGTCCGCGCGGGTTATGTCGTTGGCGCTTTCCCTGAGCCAGGAACAGTGCGGCTTGCAGGCGTCCCAGTAGCGGGTATTCCAGCCGCGCTTCGCCGTGGCGCTGATGTCCTTGGTGTATTCGGCCGGAGGCGGGCCGTAAGATTCGAGCGTCGGGAATCCGCTCGCGTCGAGTTCCGGTTCCGTATTCACGGAGCTGCTGGAGCTTCCGGCAGCGGTGCCGGCACTGGAACCAGCAACAGAGCCGCTGGAACCCGGGTTCACCACTGCGCTCGAGCCGGGATTCACGGAGCCGCTGGAACCTGCAGCCGTGCCGCTCGATGCCGGATTTTGCGGATTCTGGCCGCTATCGCCGGCGCTGGAGGCCGGGTTGTTCGGGTCGCCTGGATTGCCTGGATTGCCCGGATTGGCCGGGTCGGTCGCGCCGGAAGAATAGGCCGGGTTGTCTACCGCGCTGGAACCCGGCTCATTGCCAATCGGGTCGGTGGCGTTGTTCGAAGCGGCGTCGTCGCCGCACGCGCAAAACATTGCAACCGCACTGGCCGCAACCATTGACTTGAACAGTTTACGTTTCATAACTCCTCGTTACTTCTCGCAGCCGGCGCCCTTGCCATTGGGATCGTGCGGATTATCGCCGTCCTTCCAGCAAATGGCCGTATCCAGTACGTCGCCCTGCTTGTAAGTGGACCAGTCGTCACGCCACTTGTAGTTGTTGGTCTTGGTCGTGTTGATACGGGTCAGGTAGTGGTCCAGCAGGTACTGCGGGCATTCCACTTCTTCCCAGTTGTACGTCGGGTTGTCGGCCGCCATGAACCAGTCAGCAAACCAGTGGCAGCCGCGCAACAGGTTGGGGAACCCGGCATTGCCGAACGCCGCATCGCACATTTCCTTGATGCAGTCCTGGTAACACTGGAGCGTACTGTCGTAGCCGCACTTCATTCCATTCTGGCATTCGGTGAGGAATCCGCCGAAACCGGCGCCCCAGTTGATGCCCTGGCCGTTCACCTGGGTAGAAAGCGCATCGAAAGCGCCCACGCCACCGCCCGGGACCATCAAGTCGAACTGGCCGGCTTCCACGTCGTGGCCGATATTGGATGTCATCACGACAATATGCTTGCCCTTGAGCGCCTGGTGGGTCGCCTTGGGAGCGTTGCTTTCGCCCGCGCTCTTGAAGCTGCCGTTGTACTGCAGGTGGAAGCACTTGCCGCAAGTCGTCTGGCTGCCGGGACCTGCCACGTATGCATAAGACAGGGTATCGTTAACGGCGATAGGCGCCATGTCGGTGCAAGTGAACACGCCGGATGCACCCTTCTGGCAAGCGTTATTCGTGCCTTCGTAGCCGAACCAGTAGGTGTCCACGGCGCTGCCCAGCGTAAATGTCGGAACTTCCACGTCATGGATGTTGCAGTTGCGGGCCGTCGTCATGCCCTTCTGGTAGGATTCTTCGGTCGTCGTGTCGGTCTTGCCTTCCTGCCCGTTGCTGATCCAGGAGCAGTGCGGCTTACAGGCGTCCCAGTAACGGCTGTTCCAGCCGGTCTTTCCGTTATCCAGAATGTTCTTGGTGTATGCGGCCGGAGGCGGACCGTAAGATTCGAGTGTCGGGAAACCGTTCGCGTCCAGGGGAATCTCGCTCGAGGAGGATTCCGCGGGGGTGCCGCTGGAGCTCGAGGCAACGGGCTGGTCCTGGCCGGGCTGGCTGCCCGAAGAAGAGGCGCCGGACTGCGGCGGGTTGGCGCTCGTGGGGCCGTTGCCGCTGGAGGCGGGATTCGTGCCCGGTTCGGTCGCGGAAGAGGTTCCGCTGGAGGGAGTGTCGTTGGATGTCGGCGTGGTGCCGCCCTGGCCCTGTTCCGCGGACGAGCTGCTTTCCACCAGGATTTCGCCCGTGGAGGGGTCGTAGGTGGCGTTCACGGGGCAAAGCGGAAGGGCCGCCAGAACGACGTTCTGGTCGAAAATGAGCCCGTCGCCCGTGTATATCGCCGCATCCTCGAGGATGTAGAGGCCAAAATTCTCGCCGTCGAAAGTCTTGACGACAAAACCGTCTTCCTCGATAAGGAGCTGCACGCCGTTACCGAAATAGGCGCGGGAGGGCGCGACAACCTTGGCGCCGAGACACGCGTTATCCGATTCCACGGAATGCGAGGAACCGGAATCCTCGGAACATGCCGAAAACAAAGCGACGACACCTAAAGCGGCAACTGACTTAAAGGTCAACATCCTCATAAAAGCTCCTAAATCCATCCGAATCGGTTAATTTTCAACCTTTGTAAAATAAACTAAATATTTTTCAAAAGCCCAAAAAACCGACATTTTGTGTTCGCAAAGTGTTCTTTCGCACTTTTGCGTGACCAAAATCTCAAAATAACAAAAAATTTTTTATCGCCTTTATTACGAAAATATTACACAGCGTCCTGACCGAGTGTGACTGGCGTCACAACGCGCGCCCGACCGTGCAATCCGGCGAACCGCCCCAGGCGGTCCAATCTCGGCGAGAAAACCGCCGCAAAAATCTGGAAGGGAGAACTGCCGGCAAGATCCATGCCCGGCAAAAAAAGAAGGCGGACCCTGCGGCCCGCCATTCTTTTACCTAGTTCCTGGTACCCAGGTCCTAGTCCTTGAACTTCACCTGCTTGGTGCCGGCGACGACTTCGCCGACCTGCACCCACTTCTCGCCCTTGGCTTCGAGGTGGGCGACCACTTCGGCCTTGTCAGCCGGGTCGATGAAGACGAGCATGCCCATGCCCATGTTGAAGGTGTTGTACATCTCGTCCTTCTCCACGGAGCCGGCCTGCTGGATGAGCTTGAAGATCATCGGAGGATCCCACGAGGTGCGGTCGATGACGACGTCCACGTTGTCCGGAAGGATACGCGGGATGTTGCCCTGGTAGCCCGAACCGGTGATGTGGGCGAGGCCCTGGATAATCTTCTTGTTGCAGAGGTCGATGAGGCTCGGGTAGTAGCTCCTGTGCGGCATAGCGAGCGCTTCGCCGATGGTCTTGTCCATGCCGTCGACCAGCGTGTCGACCTTGTAGCCGGCAACGTCGAACAGCACCTTGCGGGCGAGCGAGTAGCCGTTTGTATGCAATCCGGTGGAAGGCAGACCGAGGATGATGGTGCCCGGCTTGATCTTCTTGCCGTCGATGATGTTCTCGCGTTCCACGACGCCGACGATGGTGCCGGAAATGTCGTAGTCGCCCGGACCGTAGAAGCCCGGCATTTCGGCGGTCTCGCCGCCAATGAGCACGAGGTCGTTTTCGCGGCAGGCCTTGGCCATGCCGGCGACAAGTTTGTCCATAACGCCCGGTTCCAGGCGGCCGGTGGCCACGTAGTCGAGGAAGAACAGCGGACGTGCGCCCTGCACCAGGATATCGTCACAGCAGTGGTTCACGATGTCCTGGCCCGGCAGTTCGTGGGTCCCCATCTCGATGTCGACCTTGAGCTTCGTGCCCACGCCGTCGACAGAACTCACGAGGACGGGGTCCTTCATGCCGAGGTGGTTGAGCGTGAAGAGGCCGCCGAAATTGCCGACGTCGCCCAGAACGCCCTGGTTGAATGTAGTACGTACGGATTTCTTGACACCGACCATCGCCTCGTCGGCCCTGGCCAGAGAAACTCCTGCGTCTGCGTAGTTCATCTTTTTTCCTTTGCCCTAGTACTGGGCACCTTGTTTTTCATCAATATTTCTCAATGCATCCAAGATGAGGCTCGTGGTATCGGACATCTGGTTGATGTTCACCGTACCCGGCATCAGGTGCGTATCCAACTTGAAATAGGTATCGTCGCCCCAGGATAGCAGCTTCTCGAGGGCGTCCGGGCCAGTGAGCTTGCCGCACTTGGCGCAGCAAATGCGCCCGTCGCGGAAGGCGATAAAGCCGCTCTCGCCGTTGCACTCGAACATCACGGTGCCGGTCACGCGGCTCTTCTCGAGCGTCTGCGCGAAATCGATGAACGGAAGCACCTTGGCCGAAGCGAGCAGCGAAAGCCTCTCGAACTCGTCGAACGCGAGGTTCTTGGCGCGAAGGCGGTCGGCCACGACCTTGTACAGGTAAACCATGATGTTGGGGTTCTTGTCGAGGAACTTCACGAATTCCTCGCGGCTCACGTGGAGCACCGTGCAGCCGTCCTCGGCAGCAATGACGGTATTGCTCGTGGGCTCGTTGCAGATAATGGACATCTCGCCGAAGCAGGCGCCCGTCTCGATGTAGGCCAGAACGCTGTAGTGGCCGTCCGGCAAAATCTGCCCACATACCTGGGCGCGCCCGCTCTGCAACACGCAGAACGACTCGCCGACGGAGTTCCCGTTGATGATCACCTCGCCGGCGTCATACTCGCGAATCTGCGCATTCAAGAGCAAATAGTCTGCACACTCGCGGGGAACCTGCTGCAAAAAAGGGAGGCCCAGTTCATAAGTTGCGGCTATCCAATCGCCTATGCCTGTATGTGGTTTCATGCTCAAAATTTAAAAATATTCCTGTACCACTTGTAGGGTGAACTTTCCAAATCCGCCGTTTTCCCCGTCGCGGAATCGGGATTTATGCTCTGCGTCACGTTCCGGAGCAACTGGACCGGCCATGCCACCGCGCTCTCGTAAAAGTCGTTGCCGCCGCCTTCTCCCTTCACTCCGTCGTTCTGGTAAACGCGCCCGTCGCGGAACGCGCGGATGTCCTTTACGCGGGGCTCCGCCTCGAGAACCTCCTTCGGACTCGAGAACGCGCCGGGATTGATCCACACGTCGGCGCTGTCGGCGAGGGCGAAGACCTCTTCCAGCGAAAGCCTCATCTCGCGGGTCGTGTCCGCCTCCCACAGGTACCGCCCGCCGGCGTCGCGGATGAGCTGCGCTGTGTAGCTCCTGCCGCCCGGGGCGTACCACACCCCGCCATAGGCCATGCCTACGAGTACGCGGGGAGGCGCGAGGCGCGAGGTGCGAGGCGCGAGGTGCGAGAGGTATTCTTCGTTAGTTTGTTTAAAAATGGAGTCCGCGAGCGCCTGCTTGCCGAAAAGCATGCCGAACAACCTAATCCACTCGAACTTCGCGAGCGGGCTGTCTTCCTGCCATTCCGAGGTGAGCATCATGGGGATTCCCAGCGCCTGCAGCCGCTCGTAGTCGTCGTAGCCGCCGCCCGTGGCGAACGTCATCACGATCTCGGGCTTGAGCCCGACCACCTTCTCGAGCACGAGGCCGTGCCCGTTCCCCACCTGCGCGACCTCGCCCGCCGCGACCTTTGCGTACAAGGCGCTGTCCACGACGAACCGCCCGTCGCCGACGCCCGCGATGCGGTCGCCCGCGCCGAGCCGCAACATATAACCGATCTGCGCCGACGAGAGCACCACGGCGCGGCGCAGCGGAACGTGCAGCACCGCCGCACCTTCCCACGCAGCCCCGCGCCGCACCTTCGCAAGTTCGAGCCCGCGCGCGGCCAGGGCGGAATCTTCCACCAGCGCGAACCGCTGCACGAGGGTGTCGCGCCCTATCACGGAGCGCACCTCGGCCACGCCCTGCCCGCAGGACGTGCCCAGCCGGAACATCTTGCTGTGCAGCATCGGGGAAAACTCCACGCTGTCGGCGCACGCGTAGGCGGACTGGCCGGCCGGGTTCCCGCGCGACTCTCCCCCGCCGTTACAGGCGCAGAAAATGGTGCAAACCAGGGCAAGGGCGGAGCCCGCGAAGGCCGCGCGACCCAACCGGCCCCCCAGGACCGGCCCCGTAAAGCGTCGTAAATGGTTGATTTTTAACATCTTATGAAAAAATTTCCTGCACAAGTCGCAAACATAATGTATTTTATACTGCGAAATCCTTTTTGGGAGTTCTTTTTATGAAGACAAAAATAACCTCTTTTCTCACTTTTGCCGTCGCGAGCCTCCTGGCACTCTCGTCTACCGCTTTTGCCGATGCCGAAAACGGATTCTATGAAAGCGACCATGTGCGCGGATTCATTTCCATCGGTGGAGACTACCGCGGCATGCGTTCCGCATTCCAGGACTACGTGAACAGCGTCGCGTTCCGTAACGGCGTCCACATGGAAGAGGAAACCGTACCCAACGACAGCGGCTCCGTGAACGACACGCTGATGTACGCCGGTACGTTCAAGTATTCCAAGTTCAATGACTACTACCTGGGACTGCACGTGAACGTCGGTGCCCAGTACAAGCAGTTCCTCACCTGGTTCGACTTCAACTTCATGCCCCCGCAGGTTTCCGAACGCCCGTCCAAGACCTATTCCGCGTCCGCAGCCGTCGAAGGCAGCGACGGGACCGTCACGGAAGTCCGCACCAAGAAGTATCCCCTGTACGACGTCGAATGGTACTCCTACGGTGTCGACTGGATGTTCGGCTGGAAGCTCTTCGGCGAGAACACCATCATCAACCTCATCCCGGCAGTCGGCTTCGGCATGAACCTCATCAACTTCCACTTCGCCTCCAACTTCGACCTCGTCTACATGGAAGACCCGAGCAAGTGGGACACCATGAGGGACCGCGACTACAGCACGCTCGCCACCACGTTCAACTCCGAACTTGAACTGCGTCTCGAGTTCAGCCGTTTCGCCATCGGCGCCTACGGCGGCTACCGCTTTATCCGCTACAACGAGCTCAAGGTCGAATCCCGCACCATGAGCAACTCCATCCCCTACCAGAACACCGACGCCAATGGCGACACGTGGTTCGCCGGCGTCCGCCTCACCTGGATTTTCCTGAGCGACTGGCAGAAGAAGCAAAGGGACAGGCTATAACGTAGCGGAAACCCCGCAAGATTTTCCGGAAGGCTCCAGACGGGGCCTTCCTTTTTTTTGCCCGCGGCGCTTTTTCCCGGCGTTTTTCCCGGCGCCTTTATTCACTGCGACTAACGGCAACTAACGGCGACTGCGCTCACGACGCCCTTCCGGATATTACTTTGTCCACACTCCCGCCGGCGAAGAAGTTCTTCACGAGCTGCCGCTGCCGCTGGAAAATGCCGAAGCGCAGCGGGTCGCCCTCCACCAGGTTCTCGACAACCTTGTCCATGGCCACGTAGTAAGACGACCTGTCCTTGAGGGCCGTGTCCGTCCGCCAGGTCACCAGCGAGTCGTTTTTCAGGTAAGAGAAGTTCCAGCCGAGCAGAAGCACCGGCACGTTGTACGGCGCCACGCGTTCCGGCAGCGAGGAATACTGCCCCTGCGTGCTGAGCAGCACAATCGCGTCGAGCTTGCGGTAGCACGAGAACACCACGGCGTCGTCGAGCAGCGCCATGTTCGGATTGTACTGGCTGTCGATATAGCTTTCACTGTAGTGGACCTGTATCCCCGCTTCCGCGATCTGTTGTTCGAACCGGAGAATCCCGGACGTGTGCCATCCCCGCGCCTTCGGATCCTTGTAGGGGTGGTAGTAGTGCGCCTCCATCGAGACACGGCCCCGCGGGCGGAACACCTGGGCCGCCTCCGCCCTGACCCAGCTCTTGAGCCCCTTGAAGTTCAGCCGCGACCTGTACGGGTGGTAATATCGGTAGTACTCGTTGACCCTCTTGAGTGTGAATCCGTCTATAAAGAAACCTATCCGGTAATCTTCCATAGAATCTTGTCGCTCCTTCCGTAGCGAACAGGGTATGACAGCACTATAAGACGCACGTGCGGCGCGTTTTTTCCGCCACCGTGGCAAAATTTCCGTAAATTCTTCGAAACGCCCCGCGCGGCGGCGGCGATCAGTAGAGGTTGCGCTTCTTGAGGTCGTCCACCAGCGAGCCCGGCATCCATTCCCTCTGGG
Organism: uncultured Fibrobacter sp.; assembly: GCA_947305535.1. Taxonomy (GTDB): domain Bacteria; phylum Fibrobacterota; class Fibrobacteria; order Fibrobacterales; family Fibrobacteraceae; genus Fibrobacter. The sequence continues at coordinate 5,698 of CAMZDZ010000051.1, read as the reverse complement.
ATTCGTAGGCGGGGTCCTTCAGCTTGGCGCGCCATTCGGCGGCCTTCTTGGCATTCCCGGCGTCGGCATAGATGCGGACAAGGTTCAGCACCGAACACCAGTAGCGGATGGACTTGCCCGTGCGCTTGAGGTAGTCGGCGGCGCTCGCCTCGTAGATGCGGGCGGCCTCGTCGTAGCGCTTGAGCCTGTAGAGCATGTCGGCCTTGATCTGCAGCATCACCGGGTGCCCGGGCGACTTCCTGAGGCCGCGTTCCGCGAGCTTGAGACCCGTTGCGAAATCCTCCTTGTCGTAGTGCATCCAGATGAGCGGCGTCAGGAACAGCGGCCAGAACCTCTCGGAATTCCTGGAAGCGCTGTCGAGCACGGCGAGGTATTCCTTGCGGCGGTCCGACTTGAAGGGCACCCAGCTGAAGCTCTTGTCGACGTAGTAGGCGTAGATGGCGAAGAAGGCGCGGGCCTCCTGGTCGTCGGAATCCTCGAAAATCTTCGCGGCGGAGCGCGTCTGCATGGCGCCCTTGATGGAATGGCCCGATTCGCTCTGCACGTAGCCCAGCTCGAACTTGCGCAGGGCATCCCACATGCCCGTGGACTTGCACTGTTCCAGTTCGGCGCCGGCCCGCTGCAAGGCAGCGGTGTCGCCGCGATCGTCGTAAAGGCTTATGCGCACGACATTTTCCAGGATACAGCCCACGCCGGCATCGGCGGCGCGCACGCGTTTCGCGGCGGCCAGGGCCTCGTCGTAATGTAGCGACATCGTCTGCCGGGTGACCTCCACCGAAAGCGCCATCAGCGAATCCGGGAGCGACAGCGAGACGGGCCCGGCCAGCGCCGGAAGCGAAAGGAATACCGTGATGAGCAGGGCCCTAAAGAACATATTGCCCAAATATAGCATTTGCGAGGCACCCGGAAAAGGGCCCCGAAAAGCGCCTATCCACAAAGCCCCGCCACCCGCTATCCACAATCGCTCCACAGAATTGGCGTTTTCAGCGAATATTTACAAAAATCTTTCAAAAATCGCACAACGGCGCGACTCCGTAGTCCAAACTGGAATAAAAAAACCGTGATATGCGAACAGTGCGCCAGACACCCCGTTGTGCCGCCGTATTTCGTTATACGACAACGACTTAACCGCAAAATGCACCTGTATCGCGGAGCGCAGTGAAGACAAACTAAGCAAACAAAAAAAAGAGACACATATCACATGTCAATTTCTTACACGCTTGTTTTGCATTTTTCAATTTTCTATAACTCCCTGTAGAGGCCGGGCGTCTTTCCACAATCTATCCACCAAGCTTTTGCGGGCCTGTCGACAATTGTGGAAAAACCGGAGGCCGGACGGAGGTTTCATGAATCTGCTGCATAAAACATCTGCCATCCCGTTCTACAAGATCCACTCCGGGTTCGTCGCCTTCAAGAACCGAATCCGCGAGGTACTCGGCGCCACCAGCGAAATCAACCTGGACGACGTCATGAACGACGACGACCTCTACTCCTTCTACAGGAACGGGGAATCGGCCGACTTCGTCGCCGCCGCCATCGGCGGCAGCGTGGACTAGGCCGGCTACTTCTTCTTTTTCTCGGGGACCGGAGCGGGCTCGGGGCAGCCGTTGAGCGTCTCGAACTTGCCCTTCTGGACCGTCACAATCTTGCTGTTGACATTCACGCCGCGGCGGAACTTGATGTCGCCGTACACGCCCTGGAAAGATCCAGTGTTGTTGATGGCGTTCGTCATGCTGTTCGGGGACTTCGCGAGCGTGCTGAACACGATGTTCGCGGCGTCGTAGCTGAGGCCGCTCACCTTGTCTTCACCCGGCTCGGAACCCCACCTTTCCTGGAAAGCCTTCGCGAACTTCGCGTAGTTCTCGCTCTTGCCCATGTCGAGGCCGGGCACGCTGAAGTAGGAGCTGTCCACCAGGCGCTTGCCCTGCACCAGAAGTTCGCGGCCGTACCAGCCCGACGTGCCGAGTAGGGTGCCGGAAAGCTTGTTGAACGCGATCTGGCCCGCCATGAGGCCCGCGTCGGAGGGGTTCGTGGCCGCGACGAAGATGCCCGGGATGTGGAACGTGGAGTCCTGCATGTAGAAGCGGCGGTCCTTCGGGTTCACGGCGTCGAGGTTTTCCGCGCCGCGGGCGATGTTCCTGCGGCGGTTTTCCTGCTTGAAGCGCACGTCGCGGACGAGGTCGAATTCGGTCTTGTAGTCGGGGCGGCCTTCCTCGTAGTTGCGGAAGGCGACCACCGTGCCGCCGCGGCGTTCGACCGCGGTGGTGAAGCTCTGCGACATGGCGCTGCCGTAGTCGCCCAGCGGGCTCAGCACGGCGAATTCGCGGATGTCGAGGCACTTGATGGCAAAGTCGGCGATCTTGTTCGCGAGGTTCTCCATCGTGATGTTCACCTGGAAGATGTTCGGACCCATGCGGGCGATGCCGTCGTCGGTCGCGGTCGGGGTGATCATCGGGATATGCTGGAAGTTGCTGCCCATCCAGGCGCCGACCGTTGCCGCGGGGCCACTCATGATGGGTCCGACGACGGCGACGATGCTGTCCTGGTTGATGGCCTGCTGCGTGCGCAGGAGGGCCACGGAGGCGTCGGCGCGGGTGTCGGCGGTGCGGATGTTCACCTTGCCCTTGAGGCCGGCCTGTTCAAAAGCGAGAATCACGCCCTGCACGGCGGCGGCGCCGAACTCGGCGAAATCGCCGGAAAGCGGGGCGAGCACGAGGACCGTCGGCATGCCGGCACCGTAATCCTCGAGGGAGCTGATGCCCTTCTCGGCGGTGCTGACGAGCTTTTCGGAGGCGCCGGAATTCAGGACCTTCTTGTACCAGTAGCGGGCGGCCTTGTAGCGGCCGGCGTTCTGGCATTCGCGGCCCAGCTGCAGCTGCATCCAGCCGACCAGGTCCTTGTCCACGGGGTACTTCTCGAGGAGCGCCTGGAGCTGGTCCGCCGTCATGAGCGAGGCGGCGATGGTCTGAACGGCGACTTCCTTGGTGCGGGAGCGGGCGGCGGGGTTCCTGGAATAGGCGAGAATGCGCAACATGTCCTCGACGCCTTCGTAGACGGCGCCGCGTTCCACCAGGACGATGGCGTGCGCGAGCTCCATGCGTTCGCGGTACGGGGTGGACACGTAGTATTCGAGGAAGCGGCTGGAGACCTTGTCGGCCTCTTCGCGCTTGTGTTCGCGCAGGTAGCATTCCGTGAGCAGCACAGCGGCCTTCTCGCCGGAGCTGTTGCGGAAGCTGGACTTGTAGACCTTGACCAGCGGGGCGATGGCGTCAGCGCAGCGGCCGTCCTGAATCAGGGACATGGCCTGCGACAGGTCGCCCTGGGCGAAAACCATCGAAGATAAGAAAGAAACAAAAAGGAAGGGAAGAAGACGTTTCATAGTAACCCTTTCTCGACGCCGCTAGGCCTCCGCCTTGGCCGCCTGGACGACGTCGTGATCTTTTTTGATTTGCTTTTGCAAGGATTCGGGCAACTTGGCCCAGTCGATGATGTCGACACGGAACGGGAGCTCGCTTTCGACAAAGGCCTTCTCGACGGCCGTCATGTCGTCGAACGAAATCGGCTTTTCCGAAATAACGACGAGTTCGAGGTCAGTATCGGGGGTGCAATCAGTGCCCGTGACCCTCGGACCGTAAGCCCAGACTTCGATGCCCTCGAAATGGAGGCCCAAAATCCGCTGCAGCGTTTCCAGATGTTCTGTATCCAAGCAAAGAGCCATAGCTAGTCAAATATACATTTTTTATTACTTCGAGTCGCGGGGCGGGCGGCGGCCGTTGCCACGGCGGCCCCTGTTCCTGAAGAAGCGGTTGCGCCTGGGTTCCTCGCGGACGGGCATCATCTTTTCCGGGGCGTGCCCCGCAAGCTTGGCCAACCCGTTGACCCCGGTGTCCAGGAGCCATGCGCTCATGAACGAAAGCCCGAGCGCGATCAGGAATATCAGGATGGGATTCTTCGGCGCGTACACCAGTTCCTGGAAGTAGTAGTAGCAGAAGAAGCTGTGCGTAAGCCAGATGCCTATGGACTGCTTGCCGAAAACCACGAGCACGTTCTTCACCACGCGCAACCTGTAAACCAGAAGGACAATCCCGAGCGTCACCATCGAGGCGTAGGCGAAGTCGAAGAAGTCGATGCCCCACCTGTCCGGCTGCCTCCAGCCGTCACGCAAGAAGTACGCGACCAGCAGCAGCGCCACCGCGACCAGCACGCGCTTCACGGCGCTCATGCGCAGGGAATTGACCGCACGCTCGAACACGTCGTACTTGGCAAGCCAAGCGCCGGTCATGTATATGGGCAACAGGCTCAGCGCGATGGACATCTTTATCCAGAAATACGAGACGTTGAGTTCCGCGGCGTAGGGGAACTTCACGACAAAGCCGGCAAGGAACCTCGTCACGAACACGTTCAGGAGGATGATCCAGACAATGTCATTGTAGATGTTGCTGCGCTTGCGCCTGAAGAACCACATGACCACCGGGGTCATGAATATGAGGATGAGGTATTCCGTGAGGAACCACCACTCGAAATTGAAGTTCGTCTCGAGGAGGAGCGCATTCCTGATCCAGTGCGACACGTAGGTGTTCACGTTCGGCTTGCCAAGAATCAGGCCCAGCGGCACGAACACGATAAACACCGGCCAGACCTTGAAGTAGAGCTTCTTGAGGCGCCGCGCGAAAAAGGCGAGCAGCGGTTCGCACTGTTCGTCGCCGGGCACGAGCTTCGCCGAATAGCTCCTGAAAATCCCGTACCCCGCGAGGAGCGTGAATATGGCGACGCACACCTTGCAGAAGGCGGACAGGTGCCACTCGAGTGTCGTCGCGTCGGAAAATACGAACAGGCTGTTGAAGTGGGTGCCGGGAAGCAGCCGCGCCGGGAAGGCGAAAAGGTGGTGCACCAGCATCATCATGATGGCGATACCCTTTACGGCCAGGGTGTCGTCCTTGGAAACGTCAAAACTCCATTTTTTCATTTATATGTAATCCTTTGGTCACGGGGCCGGGCAGAGCCGCCCCTTCACGAGCTTGTACAGGTCCGCAAAAACGTCCTGTGCGCTGCGGTCGGCGTCTATGGCCGCCACGCAGTCCGGGAATTCGCGGGCCGCGGCCAGGTATCCCTGGCGCACCCGTTCGAAAAATTCGGCTTTCTCCTGCTCCAGTCGATCGGGTGCCTCGCCCCGCTTCGCGGTGCGCGCGCGGCCCCTCGCGACGTCGATGTCGAGCACGACGGTCAGTTCCGGGAAGCAGCTGCCGCAGGTGAGCTCCGTCAAGCGCTGCACCATGTCGGCACCGAGCCCGCGGGCGTATCCCTGGTAGGCATAAGTGCTCCACGCGAAACGGTCGGCGATCACGACCTTGCCCGCATCGAGCGCCGGCTGGATAATTTCGTGAATCACCTGGGCACGTGCCGCGTTGTACAGCAAAAGTTCCGTCTTGTCGGCCATGACGCCCTTGAACGAGGCGTCCAAAAGAATCTCGCGGATGCGCTCCGAAATCTTCGCGCCGCCCGGCTCGCGGAGCTTCACCACGGAGTAACCCTCGCTTTCGAGGGCCGAGATAAGCATGTCGATCTGGGTCGACTTGCCCGAGCCGTCGATTCCTTCGAGGCTAAAAAAACGCTTTGCCGTATTCATGGGTACAAATATGCAAAATTTTCAGGAGATTCTTGCCAATGCCGGCAGTGCCCGAGCGGTCGATTGTCCTTA
>CAMZDZ010000050.1 GCA_947305535.1 uncultured Fibrobacter sp. | reverse complement strand
ATGAGGAAGTTCTTGACTTCGTTGCGGCCCAGGTTGAAGATGTAGGTGCCCCAGTGCGGGTGTTCGCCCTGGCGCGGGTCGGCGTGCTCGTAGCAGGCGGTGCCGTCAAAGCGGCCGAGCGCGTGCGCGTCCTTGGGGAAGTGGGCGGGGACCCAGTCGAGAATCACGCCGATTTCGGCCTGGTGGCACAGGTCCACGAAATGCCTGAACTGGTCGGGGGTGCCGTAGCGGCTCGTGGGGGAGTAGTAACCTGTCACCTGGTAGCCCCAGGACTCGTCGAGCGGGTGTTCCGCGAGCGGCAGGAATTCCACGTGGGTGTATCCCATTTCCTTGAGGTAGGGGATGAGGCGTTCGGAAAGTTCGTCCCAGTCGAGGAAGCGGTCGGGGTTGGCCGGGTCGCGCCTCCAGGAGCCGGCGTGCACTTCGTAGATGTTCATGGGCGATCCGAAGACCTTGGTGGCCCAGTGGGTCTTCATGTAAAGGTCGTCGCCCCATTCGTAGCCGTCGAGGTGCGTGGTGATGGAGGCTGTGGCCGGGCGCACTTCGCTGAGTTTCGCGAGCGGGTCCACCTTCACGTGGAGGTTGCCGTCGGCGCCGTGGATTTCGAAACGGTAGAGTTCGTTCTCGCCGAGGTTCGGGATGAAGATTTCCCAGATGCCGGAACTGCCGAGCATGCGCATCTGGTGGCGGCGTCCGTCCCAGCTGTTGAAGTTGCCGACGACGGAGACTGCCTTGGCGTTGGGGGCCCAGACGGCGAACTGCACGCCCTTGAAGCCCTGGTGCTCCACGAGGTTCGCGCCGAGCTTGCGGTAGAGCTCGTAGTGCGTGCCCGTGGCGATGAGGTGCCTGTCGAACTCGGAGAGGACCGGCTGGAACGCGTAGGGGTCGGTGAGCTTGTACTCGTTGCCGTCTCCCTGGCGTATGACCAGGTTGTAGAAGAACGGCTTGAATTCGACGTCGAGGATGGCCTCGAAGAACCCGGTGTCGCCGAGCTTGACGAAGTCGAATTCCACTTCGCCGTCGATGGACTCGCCACGGACGAAGCTCGCCTGCGGCTGGTACGTGCGGATGGCGGTCTTGATTCCCCGATCCGTCTCGAGCGGATGGAGACCCAGTACGTCAAACGGGTCCTTGCAGTAGAAATCCCAGATGGGGAGCATCTGTTCCCTGGTCAAGCTAGTAAAATCGGTCCATTCCATACGTGTCTCTTTGATAAGATGTATTTATGTGAAAATATAAAATATATTTACATCGTATCCGCTTGTTCAGGGGAAAATTTTTTTGATGCAGATATCGAAGACATACGGGCTGGTTCTGTTGCTTGTCTGTGCGATTTTCGCGCTGGATGTCTTCGTGCTGCCCGACGTGACGCCGGAACTCAAGTCCAGCGCGTCCGAGTTCTTCAACAACGAGTGCAAGGGCTGCCACCGGTGGGCGCGCAAGTTCGCCGCCCCGCCCATGCGCGACAACGTGCAGCAGTATTCCGGCGACCCCGCCGCGATGGTCGAGTACCTGAAGCACCCGACTCCGAAGCATCCGGAAGAGTGGCCCGCGATGGAGATTACCCCGCTGACGGAGGAGCAGGCGAAGATGATGACCGCCTGGCTCCTGTACATCCTCAAGAACCCGGACGATCCGGGCAGGCCGAAGTAGGGGCGGGATTCATGAAGTGGTCTCTATTTGCCCTGTTTGCGCTGGTATGCGCCTTTTTCCTCGCGGATTTGCTTTTGAACCGCGTCGCGGAACCGACGCGTCGCGGTGACGGCGCAGCCGTACCCTTCGTGCACGCGCTGCACGGGGATTCCATCGGGCTCCCGTGCAGCGCCTGCCATACGGGCGCCTATGCCGCCGCCAGGGCGTACCTGCCCTCGAAGGCGGAGTGCATGGACTGCCACCGTTTGCCGCTTGCCGAGGGCGCCGGTATCGAGGCGCTCGATTCGGCCTTGGCGAAGGCCCCGGAATATCCCTGGTCGCGGAAGTCGTCGCTGCCCGGGCACGTGGTGTTCCACCACGGCGTTCACCGCACCGCCGGGGTGGCATGCACGGACTGCCACGGCACCGGCTACGAGAAGGACGTGTACGGGGGAGAAAAGTTTGACATGCGGACTTGCCTGGACTGCCACCGCGGCGGCGTGCCCGGGAACCGCAATTTCAGGGCCGCGGTGCATTGCGCGGCGTGCCACCGGTAGGGTTTATGGGAATGGATAGGCGTCAATTTATCAAGTGGTGTTCTGTGCTGGCCCTGGGCTCGGTCCTCGGCGGCTGCCGCAAGCTGCCCTTCTCGGGCGACGCCGCGAAGAAGGGCCCGCCCTCGCTCAAGATGTTCGAGGCCGAGGTCCGGCGCGCCATGTCGATGAACCTGCGCAGGATGGATCTGGTGCCCGTGCAGATGCCCGGCCGGCTCAAGCGGCCCGGCGCTTCCGACGAGAACCGCTTCGGGATGGCCATTGACCTCGAGGCCTGCGACGGCTGCGGCAAGTGCATCCTGGCCTGCATCCACGAGAACAACATCCCCCTGGTGACCGAGGACGATGCCGCGAAGGGCCGGTTCATGCACTGGATCGAGATGCGCGGCGGGGTGCCGTTCATGTGCGCCCACTGCGGCAACGCCCCCTGCGAGCGCGCCTGCCCGACGGGTGCCGCGAACCACACGCCCGACGGCCTGAGCGCAATGATGTACAAGCGCTGCACCGGGAGCCGCTACTGCGGCGCGAACTGCCCGGAACACGCGCGCAAGTTCAACTTTAACGACGCCGTGCGGCAGGGCCTTTCCCTGAAGTTCAACGACAAGGTGCCCGTGCGCGACAAGGGCGTCATGGAGAAATGCTCGCTCTGCCTGCATAGGCTGCAGGACGACCGCCTGGAAGTCAAGGCGGCCGGCGGGGTCTGGCGCGGACGCGGCGTGAATACCGCCTGCGCCGAGGCGTGCCCCAAGGGCGCCATAATTTTCGGCAACTGGCTCGACCCGGATTCCCCGCTCGTGAAGGCGGCTCGCCGCCGCGACCTTTACGCCCCGGAGGACCTCGCGGGCCTCGATCCCTCGGTCGTCTACATGATGGGGGGCAAGTAAGTGGTCCGCATCCTCTTCATCGTGTTCCTCTGCCTGCTCGTCCCGGGCCTGCTTTCCATGGGGTATTCCCTGTGGCAGGGTCCCTCGGCGTGGTCGGTGGACTCCGGCGTGTTCTGGGGCCTGCCCATCAGCCTGTTCGTGTTCTGGATAGGCCTTGCGCACGCGGGCACGCTGATTTCCGCGATCTTCCTGGTTCTCGACGTCAAGATGGAACGCCGCACCTCCATTCTCGCCGAACTTTCGACGCTGTGTGCTCTCGTCGTGGCTGTAATCTTTCCGCTGATGCATCTTGGCGTCATCCAGAACTTCTACATGGTCGCCCCGTACATGGATTCACGGGGGAGCATGGCCAACGTGAGTTCCCCGCTGGTATGGGACTTCTGCTGCATCTTGGCTTACGGGTTCCTCTCCGTTGTCTACCTCGTCGTCCACGTGCTCGCGGAAAAGTCGCCCGTGGCGGCCTCGATACACCGTCCGCTGGCCTGGCTCCTTTTCCCCATGGTCCTCTGGGTGCATACCGTGGTGAGCCTCGATTTCGCGGCGACGTTTGTCCCGGCGTGGCGCGGGGCGTTCTTCCCGGTCTACTTTATCGTGGGCGCCGTGTTCTCGGGGCTTGCGATGGTGAACATCATGCTCTGCGGCGAGGGCTACCGGATGCGCCAGCTCGAGAAGCTCATGCTGGTGGGCTCGTGGTTCCTGGGCGCGTTCCTGCTGTGGGACTGGGCGCTCAAGGGTGACCTGAACGTCGTCGTGTTTATTTTCGCCGTGCTACTCCCTCAGCTCTGGTTTGTCTCCGCCGTCCGCGAGTCGACCCTGGGGCGCGTGCTGGTGGCGTCCTCCGTCCTTGTCGGCATGCTCCTGGAGCGCGTTTTCCTCGTTTTCCCGTCGGGAGTGTCGGGTGTCGGCTGGGTCGACCTGGGCCTGGTCTGCTTCGGCTTCGGCCTGTTCGGGGTGTGCTTCCTGGTGGCGCGTCTCAAGCTTTCGCGCATGATCGAGGGCGAGGAGGTGCTGATGGGCGATGTGGACGAGACGGCGTCGGCTGTCGCCCCTGCCGGTCGTAGGGCCTATTTCCCTCCGTTCACAACTCCCGAGTTCAGGATGCTCCGCTTCCCGCTCTTGCTGGGGGTACTCTCGTGCGTCCTGTTCCTGGTCTGGGTCGTCGGCTGCTTCGAGGAGAACGGCATCGCCTTCACGGACGCGAACCTTGTCCCGCTGACATGCCCCGTCGTTACTGCCGTGGCCGGTATCGTGCTTTGCGTCCGTCCGTTGGTGATGCATATCGGCAAGGTCGGCGGTGCCCTGCTGGTCTTGCTGGCCGTCGTCGCCGGAATCCTCGCCGGCATGTTCTACTCGGAACCGCTTTCGGCCCCGTCGGGTACGGTGGTCAGCGGCTCGGGCGACCTGTTCGACGTCAATGCCTTGCCGGATTCCGCCTCCGCGCTGGATTCCGTGGCCGTAATCCGCACGAAGGCCGTGTTCGAGGCGCGTTGCGCCGGCTGCCACGGCGCCGACGGCCGCCTGAACGAGAAGTTTGTCCGTGAATACTATCCGGTCCCGCAGGACTTGAACCTGGCCCGGATGGATGCCCTCGGGGAAGATTCTCTCGTGAACGTTGTCCTTAACGGCCGGACGAACATGAACCCCTATTCGGGCCGCATCAGCCCGCAGATGGCCCGCGGCTTGGTCCGCTACATGCGCCTGCTCGCGGAAAACGCCCATGCGGACAGCATCCGCGCGAAGGCCGGCGAAGGAGGTGGGCAATGACTCCGCTGATGTCCTCGCTCGCTTGCGTGATGGCCCTGGCCCAGGCGTTCTTCCTGTGGCGCGGCAAGATAAGCCTCCTCAAGGAAGGCCTGCTGCTGTTCGGCTTCTTCGTCATCTCTTGCTTGTTCACGCTGCTCGTGGGTTCGCCCAACGACCCGCAGATAGAGCATTACCCGCTGCAGATGCTCGCACTGTGCCTGTGCTTCTCGACCACGTCGCTGCCGCGCTACCGCAGACGCTACCTCGTGATGGCGCAGGCGCTCTGGTTCTGGATTGTCTTGTTCGGCGGCATATCGCTTGCCTACCGGGGCATAGAATTCCCCTGGGCCCGCGCGCTGGCCATTCTGGCGCTGTGCTGCAGCAGCACGCTGCTTTCCAGGATTTCGAAGGAAATGGAATTCTGCCTGATGGTGTTCTGGATCGCCATCTGGATTTTGTTCTAGTTACGGATCGAGCAGTTCCCCGCGGATGACCTCGATGTCGCCGCCCACCAGGCTTATGATGTTCGTCGGGTTGATCTCGATGTTGCCGCAGTCCACCATCATGTCGACGGAATGCTGGAAAGTCTTCCAGAGTTCGTCCACCTCGTAGACGTCTTCCTCGCTCAGTTTCGCCGCCGTGCTCAGGATCGGCTTGTCGAAATGCTGGAACAGCTCCTTGAAGAAGGGGTGCGTGGGCATGCGGATGCCGATTTCGGGGCGCTTGACGTCGAGCCGTCTCGCGATGTGCGGGGCCGCCGGCAAGATGAACGTGTACGGGCCCGGGACGCGGGGCTTCATGACGTTGAATGCGAAATTGTCGATGCGGGCGTAGTCCGTCGCCGCGCGGATGTCGGGGACGATGAGCGCCATGAAGAACTTCTTCATCGGCTTCTTGAGGGCGTAAAGCTTGTGGATCGCCTTGGGGGATTCCGCGTTGCACCCGATGGCGTAGCCGGACTCGGTCGGGTAGAGGACAAGCGCGTCGTCCTCGAGCGCCGCCGCTGCGAGCTTGACGATGCGTGCCTGCGGATTTTCTGGATGTACTTCGAATCGCATGCCGGAAATGTAGCAAAAAGATGCTGGAAACCCTAGGGTGCGTTTTTAGCACCTCGGAATGACCTGCGAACATTCGAACGCGTTCTTGATGTGGTTGAACTGCAGCGGGCGATGGTAGGCCCGCATGCTCATGACGTCGAATCGGCAGGGCTGATCGAACCCCTTGGGAGCGAGGTCCTTCTGCGTGAACAGGAAGTGGCATGCCGTCTGCCAGATCTTGTATTGCTTCTTGCCGTTCACCCGCGCTGCGGGGTTTCCCTGCTGGTTGTTCCAGACGGATTTCACCTCCACGAACACGATGGTGTCCCCGTCCCGCGCGACGATGTCGAGTTCTCCGCCGCGGTAGGCGTAGTTGCGGGCGAGGATTTCGTAGCCCTCGCGCTTCAGGTATGCCGCCGCGAGCGTCTCGATGTAGTTGCCCTTGGGCTTGTTCTGCCGCTTGGCGCCCTGCGTGCTTGTATTTGTACCGTTCATGCTGCCTCCTCAAAACAAAAGGAACGTGCGGGTATCGCACGTTCCTCAATAAGATTGTCGTGGGCGCGTTGCGCCCGGTTTGGCCTACAGTTCCATTCCGAACAGGCGGATTTCCGAGATGGCGAAGTCGTCGCTTTCCGCTTCGAAGACGTCGTCGAGGTAGATCCTGATTTCGCTCGTCTCGAGCGCCTGGATGTTGGGGTACTGCACTCCCTTGATGTTTTCCAGCTTGACCTTCTGCTTGAACCCGTTCTTGGTCTCGATGGTGAGCGTCTTCGGCTTCTTGAAGATGCGGAAGCGGTCGCCGTAGGCGTCGTCGATGGACTTCTGGTAGCCGGTCGCGATGCCGATGTGGGTGACGAACACGGGGTTGTCGAAGAACAGCGTGAGGATCGGGTTCTGGGGCTTCTGCGGCATGGTGTAGAGCCATGCGGTGCGCAGGTCTCCGTCTTCCAGGTTCGAAAGCGGGTAGCCCTTGGTCTCGTCGCCTTCCATGCTGGTCTGCTCGAAGTTGCCGAGCGCGTCGGACCATTCGAGCTGCTGCATCATGTTGCTCGGCTTGTGCGTGAACATGAGCAGCACAAGGAGGATGATGATGAGCGGGAACAGCGAGAGCGCGATCGCGGTGAGCTTGAGGCGGATCTTGTTCGCCTGCGAGGGGAAGCGCGTGGCCGCGTCGGCGAAGGAGCGCTTGCCGATGCGCAGCAGCGACTGTTTTTTCGGGAACGCAGACGACGTGGCGTCCTTCTGGGGGAACACCTGGTCGCAGGCGTCGAGGAATTCCTGCATGTCGTGGAAGCGTTCGTTGAGTTTCTTCTTGAGGCACTTGAGGATGAGCTCGGCGAGACCCTGGGGCATGTCGGGCCTGAACTGCCTCGGGTCGGGGGGCAGTTCCTGCACGTGCTTGAGCGCGATTTCGATGGGGCGGTTCCCGTTGAAGGGCAGCTTGCCGCATGTCATCTCGTACAAGATAACGCCCATGCTGTAGATGTCGGACTGGATGGTGACTTCGTCGCCGTGGCACTGCTCCGGGCTCATGTACTCCGGCGTACCCATCGTCATGCCCGTCTTGGTGAGGTGCTCCTTTTCCATCTCCTGGATGTACGAGATGCCGAAATCCATGATGTACACGCGGTTGTCGTGCGTAATCATGATGTTCGAGGGCTTCACGTCGCGGTGGATGATGTTCTTGGAGTGGGCGTAGAGCAGGCCCCTTGCGATCTGCTTGATGATGATCTCGATGGCTTCGAACGGGAGCTTGTTCTGCTTTTCGAGGATGTCGGACAGCGAGATGCCCTTGACGTAGGTCATCGCGATGAACAGCTGGCCGTTCTGTTCCCCGAAATCGAACACGTGGACGACGTTCTGGTGGTCCATCTCCTTCATCGCCTGGGCTTCGAGGTAGAAACGCTGGATGGCTTCGTTGTCGGAGGACTTGTCCAAGACCTTGAGCGCGACTTCGCGTTTCAGCTTCTTGTCGAGCGCCTTGTAGACGCAGCCCATGCCGCCCTTGCCGAGCGTGTCGAGGATGTCGTAGTTCTCGTTGAACGGGCGGGGTGCTTTCCCGTCCTGTGCAGATGCTTTCATTTCGCTCTCTTAGAGTAAGTGAGAATCAGTATGGCTATAATATAAAAACCCGCGGCCAGGGCGAGTGGCGCGACGATGTTCAGGACGTCGTCTTTGCGTTCGAGAAACACGTTGAGTAGGGACGCCTGGTTGTAGCGCGACCAGATGATCGCCGAAAGGGCCCTGCCGACCTGTTGCATCTGGTCGAGCGGGACGAGCGCTCCGGCGAGCGCTACCTGCGGGATGATGAGGAGGGGGAGGAAGGCGTTCGCCTGCCCCGCGTTCCTGGCAATCGAACTCACCATGATGCCGATGGCGACGGCGGGAGCCACGCTGCAGGCGAATCCGGCGGCGACAAGCGCGATGGAGGGCTGCGCCGAGAGCCTGTGCGCGCAGAAGGCGTAGGTGACGGCTATCTGCAGGAACGAGGCGAGCAGCGGGATGCCCGTCTTGGCCGAGACGACGGCTAAAATGCCGGTTCCCTTCCGGAACTCGTTGACGAGAATCTTCTTTTCCTGGACGATTTCGCGGATGGAAAGCGAGAGCGCGAACCAGTTCGCGCAAAGGATGAGCGCGAAGGCGGCTATCCCGAGCGGAGTCTGCTTCGAGAAGATTTGCGAAAGGAGAAGCCCGATGATGACGGGTTGCAAGAGCGTCGCGGCGAGCTTGCCCTTGTCGCGGGCCCATTGCTTCAGGGTGAGCGCAAGCGTGTAGAGGAACGCGGCGGGGCGCTTGGTGCGCGGGAAGTAGTAGTGCGAGTAGTGCGTGGCCTCGGCGCTCGATAGCTTTGTCCCGGTCTCCTTCCAGCGGGTCGCGGTTTCGTCGTTGAGGCTGTTCAGGATGGTTTCGGCGTCTGTCGTGCCGAAGTACTGGAATACGCCCTGGGTGGTCCCGAAGAACCCCTGGCGCCCCCTGTGCAGCAGCAAGACCTTGTTCGCGATTTTCAGCGCCTCGTAGCTGTGCGTCGTGAGGATGACGGTATGGCCGAGGAAGGCGAGTTGCTTGAGGTGGTTGCAGAGGATCCTGGAGTTGTAGGGGTCGAGTCCGGAAAGCGGCTCGTCGAGGATGATCAGCCCCGGGGTCCCCATGAGCTCCTGGGCGAGGGCGGCGCGGCGGGCCTCGCCGCCGCTGAGCGTCGCGACACGGTTGTCGAGCCGCGCGCTCAGCCCGAAAAGTTCCGCGAACTTTTCGAGCCGCCTCTGGGCCTTTTCGCGGAAATCCTTCTTGTCCATCGAAACGCGGCCCCCGTTCACGAGCGTCTCGCGGACGGTCAGGTCCTTGCGGAGCTCCAGTTCCTGCGCCAGTATGGCGATCCTCTGCCTGATTTCCTTCCTGCGGTAATCCAGCCCGCCGATACGCACTTCCGAGCCTTTCTGGGCGCGGTGCAGGCCTTCGAGCAGGCGGAGCAGCGTGGACTTGCCCTGTCCGGATTGCCCGATGATGGCGAGGATTTCGCCGGCGGGCAAATCGAAGTTGATGTCCTTGAGCAGGGTCTTCTTGCCGGCGCGTATTTCGAGATCCTTCACGTGCACGTCGTAGCCGACGGGAGCCTTCTGCGAATAAAGTATCCCGTCCCTGTACGATATGTCGCTCCAGGGGAAGCGCACGTGTTCGCCGTTCTTGAGCGTGATGCGCTTGAGCCTCTTGCCGTTCTCGTCGGTGACGGAATGGGGAAGCTGAAGCTCGCCGCATCCGTCGACGGCGCGCACCTTGGTCTTCTCGAAGCGGTTCTCGCTTTCGCCGAGCGGTACCGTCTCCCATTCCGCCGAAAGCGGCACCTGTACGGGAATGTCGTTCAGCTCCAGCACGATAAGCGAAAGCTGTCCGCCCTTCATGATGGCGCGTATCTGGTGCGGCCCGATGTGGATGACGTCCCCGTCATTGATTTGCGCTTCGTCGACCGGGGCGTCGTTCAGTTCGGTGATGCTGTTCTGCGTGAGGTTCTTGAGGAACCACTTGCCCTCGCGGCATTCGATGACGGCGTGCTGGCGCGAAACGAGCATGTCCTGGATGCACAGGGAATTTTCCTGCTTGCGCCCGATGGTGAACGGGACTTCAGGATCCGGGTATGCAATCTGGAACGCTTCGGTCATTGGCGCCCCGTGCTATTTCAGGGATTGTAACCCGCGCTTGAATCTTTCGCATGCCTGTTGCAGCGTAGCGTCGCTGGCCGCGTAGGAGAAGCGGACGCAGTTGTCGTCGCCGAACGCAGCGCCCGGCACGATGGCGAGTCCTTGGGTCTCAAGGAGGTAGGAGCAGAGTTCGACGGAACCGCCGATCTTCTTGCCGTCCGGCGTGGACTTGCCGTAGAATGCGCTCACGGGCGCGAACAGGTAGAACGCGCCTTCGGGCGGGCGAACGGGCTCGGGCAGGACGGCGCCGACATTTTCGACCATGTAGTCCCTGCGGCGCTTGAATGCGGCGAGCATGTTGTTCACGTTGCTCTTGTCCATCTGCAGGGCTCCGAGCGCCGCGTACTGCGCGACGTTGCTCGGGTGGTGCGTCGCCTGTCCCTGGATTTTCCCGATGACCTTCGCGATGGGTTCCGGTGCAGCGTCGTAGCCGATGCGCCAGCCGGTCATGCAGTGCGACTTGGAAAATCCGTTCACGACGATGGTGCGTTCCGGCATTCCGGGGAATGCGGCGGCGGAGCAAAATTCCGTATTGTAGACAAAGTATTCGTACACCTCGTCCGAAATGCAGTAGATGTCCTTCTCGACAATGACTTCGGCAAGGGCTGCCAGTTCCTGCTTTGTGTACGTGGCTCCGGTCGGGTTGCACGGGTTGTTCAGGATGATGGCCTTGGTCTTGTCGGTGCAGGCGTTGCGCAGCGCTTCGGGAGAGAGCTTGAACCCGCTTTCGATAGTCGTGTTTACGATGACGGGAATGCCACCGAGCCACTTGACAAGTTCGGGGTAGGTAACCCAGTAGGGGGCGGGGATGATGATTTCATCGCCCGGGTTGATGAGTGCTGCGAGCGCGTTGAAAATGGCGTGCTTTGCGCCGCTGGTCATGATGATTTGCGACGGTTCGTAGTCAATGGCGTTTTCGGTGCGGAGCTTGTTTGCCACGGCTTCGCGGACTTCAAGGATGCCGACCGGGGCGGTGTAGCGCGTCTTGCCTTCGTTTATCGCCTTGCATGCCGCGGCTCGGATGGGTTCCGGTGTCGGGAAGTCCGGCTCTCCGGCTCCGAGGCTGACGATGTCCTTGCCTTCGGCGATCATCTGCTTGGCCATCGTGTCGATGGCGACGGTGAGGGAGGCGGCGATGTTCTGGGTTCGGGTAGAAATGGGTTTAGTCATGGTGCGATTGGTTCTTGCGAATTCTGTAGTTGTCTAGCGCCCCGGCGATCAGCGGGAATATGGTGAGCTGGGCGGCAAAAATGCAGAGGAGCCCGATGAGCGAGAGTACGCCGATGCTCCTGAGTCCCGGATGCGACGAGATGAGGAGCCCGTAGGTTCCCACGAGGCATGCCATCTGCGAGATCACAATTCCCGTAAACTTGCGCTGGAGCACGGTGAGTGCCGTGCCGCCCTGTTTCTCGTAGAACGACGCCCAGAGCTGCAGCGAGCCGTCGACGCTTGCGCCGATAAGGAACACGAAGGCGATGGCGCTGTATATGGAAATTTCGATGTTCAGGAACTTGAGGAGGATCAACAGCCAGCTCACGGCGAAGCACGAGGGGAGTACGGTGAAAGTCGCCCGGCTCAGGTTGTTGTAGAATACCAGGAGCATGAAACAGACGATGATGCAGCCGAAGATGATGGGCTTGTACAGGTTCGGGAAAATCATGTCGAGAATCGTGGCGCGGAGAATCGGAGTGCCGCTGAGTTTCAGCGAACCGTCGATGACTCCGTCGAAGTTCTTGAGGTCCTTTACGAGACGGCGGCATTCTAACCCGTTATCCGGGTTGATGTTGGGGAAGATGAACGCGAATACGCCCAGGTTGCCCTCGTTGTCGCTGAATTTCTTGCGCAAGGCTTGCGTGAACTCGGCTTCCTCGAAGGAATGGACGTTGAGGCTCTGGGTGATACGCCGGAAGGTAGCCTTCTCTTGCGGACTTAGGTTCTCGATGACGATGTTGTCCGAAACCATGGATTCGAGTTTTTCCAGCTTGGCCTTCTTTTCGGGTTGCAGGGACGGGGATATCTGCGAAAGCGTGAGAATCTTGTCGATGGTCTTCGCAAGTCCCTTCTTCTTGAGTCTCTGGAAGTTGTTCACCAGGGAATCGCCCGCCTTGGCGCTCGGCAGCTGCACGATGACCGGGTCGTATTGCGGGAATTCTGTCTGGGCGATTAGCGAATCCGCCGTAGAATACTTGTGTTGAAGTTCTGTCCGGCTGAAGTCGTAGAAGACGCGGAGACTGGTGCCGCCGAAGAACAGGGCGACGAGGCTTACGACGATGACCGCTATGAGTACGATGGAATTGGTTCGGAACGAAACCAGCGTAAAGCGGTACTTGTACTTGAAGTTGAACTTCGGAATCTTGAACGGTCTCTTTTTCTGGAGAATGCGCAGAAGGGAAGTGACCAGTACGGAGCATACGGCCCAGTTCAGCAGGCAGCCGATGGCGCCCAGCACGCCGAGTTCCTTGATGCCTGCCAGCGGGATGAACGTGAGCCCGGCAAATAGCAGGGCCATCATCAAGGCTGATGCCGCGGTGGTCGGACCGATGCCGAGGATGGCGCTTTCGATGCAGAGGTCGGGGCTCAGGTTGTGGGCGCGTTCCTTGAAATAGCGGGTGAGAATGTGCGTGATGATCTGGCTTGCAAGTCCCGGCAGAAGCAGCACGAGAACTAGCGAGAAAAGGTTGATTCTGCCGTAGAGGATTTGTGCGATGGACAGTACGAGCAGGACCGGGATGCCGATGGGGATTGCCGAGACGAGGATGAGCTGCGGTTGCTTGCGGAAATTGATGATGAGGAGAATCAGGATGAGCACGGCCATGATCTTGCCCGCGTTCTTTGCCTCGGGAAGTATTGCCCGGCCCGTCTGGATGACGTCGTAGACCTTGCCCGTGTAGTACACGTCGATTCCCTTCGAGCCCACCGTGTTCCCGATGCACCTCTTGACAATCGTGACGAGTTCGCGGCTGGCGTAGAGGTCCGCAATCGAATGGGTCGGGTAGATGTCGATGACGCGGATGGTCCCGTCGCTGTTGGAATGGCTACGCTTGAGCCTGTCAAAATACTTGTGCTCGATGTCTTCCAGGTCGAGTTTCTCGAAGTCGCTTGCCGTGGTGACGCTGTCCGTCGTCGTGTCCTTCAGTTCAACGAAAAACGGGTTCTGCCGAAGAATGTTTACGTTGTGCAGCGCCTCGACTCTGTTGATGATTGTGTCCAGGTCTTCGTTATTGATGTAGAAGAACTTGTATTTGTCGTAAAAATCGATATCCGTCTCGAACTCGACAAAATGGATGATGTCCTTGTACGTCATGAGCTGGTTCGCGACGTTTTTCGCTAGCGTGTAGTTGGCGAGGCTGTCCGCGGACTGGAGTACGACGGTGAGGCTTCCTAACCCGCCGAATGACTTTTCGATGGCTTCGAGGTCCTTGCTTGCCGTATTGTCTTTTTCAAGAGTGTCCTGGAGCTGCAGTTCCCATCTCAGGTTCGAGATGAAATAGGGACAGAGACAAAGGAGTACAAACGTTACGGAGATGACTGCCTTGGGAAATCTCGATATATGTCGGATAGATTTTGCGAGGAAGGAAAACATTAACAATAATATAATTATAAATTGTATCCGAAATGTTTTGTTTTTTCGGTAAAATCGGTCCCTTCCGCATGCTGAAGATGGGCTTGCTTATGGCTACCATGACGGCTTTTGCCGCCATGCCCGTTTTTGCCGAAGAGGAAAATAAATCGGAAGAAAAAACGGAAGCGGTAGTCGAAGAAAATCCGGAAAAGGCGTCGGATGCGAAAACCGAAGAAAATGCGGCCGCAGAAGAGGAGTCGGAAGGCTCGAATCCGTTTTACTGGGCTTTTGACCATGTAGTACAGCCCTTCTTTAACATCATCATCTGGCCGGTCTCGCAGCCGCTGCACTATGCTTTCGACAACGGGGCCGTCGAAACGTTCCAGGACCTCATAACGTTCGGTAAGGACGGCAACATTTTCGTCTATCCGACGTTCAACTTGAAGCCGGGCTCTTCAACGCAGGTTGGCGCCTGTTACCGTCACCGGCGATTGTTCCTGGATCATGATTATTTCGTCATGGCTACAAGCTATTATGCCAACGGGGACGTCTATTTCGATACGCGCTATAGCAAGGGCAACGTGTTCAATGTGCCGCTTTCTTTGGGGACGCGATTCTCTATTGACCTGAATCGCGATGCCACGTTTGCTCTGCCGGGCTCCTGGACTCCCTACGTGCAGCCGGACTCTTCGTTCAAGCTCGACGGATATATTGGATTCCCGCTGAATTCGTCTAGGACGTTGTCGTTGCAACTTAATGCCAGTCTCAAGTATGTGGACGCCAGCGTTCCCAATATAGCCGAGGACGAAATCTATATTGACGAAAACTATCCAATCCAGGATAGAGGCATTTACCAGGAACACATGCAGTATCCGCTCGGTTTGTCGCTCGAGTTTGACAATCTTGATTTCGCGTATGCCCCTTCCAGGGGATTTAAGGTCATATTGAAGGGCAGCTACAACATTGTCGAAAAATACAAGGGCGTCCGCTATAGCGAACTGGGCCTGGAAGGTGACTACGAAGGCGAAGTCCTGGAGGACGGCGGGATGAACCATGACTACATGAACGGCGAACTCGTGATCCAGCGCTACTTCTACTTCGGCAAGGCTCAGCAATACGTGATGTCGGTCAGCGAGGGCCGTGAGAACAGACGTTTCTATACGGACTTCTCCCTGAACGAAGCCGCTCGCGTGTGGCACCCTGAAAACATGAGGGAAAACCTGCTTGAACGCCGCGTGATCGCCTTGCAGTACAGAATGCTCTCTATTCACGAGATGGAGGAAGGTGGAGCCCCGTTCAACGCTTACCCGATATTGAATGGTCGCTTCCCGCTTCGTGGCTATGGGGGCTTTCTCATGGCAAAGCACCTGATGGGTTTGAGTGCGGAATACCGCTGGCCGGTGGACCGCTATATCGACGGCGTCATCTTTGACGAATACGCACTATTCTCCAATGAAATCGATGACTGGTCGTTTAGCCGGTTCTATAATTCCTGGGGATTCGGCGTTCGCGTACGCAAGCCGGACATGTATTTGTTCCGCCTGCAGTTCGGTTTCCATGGACTCCAGGGCGTGACCTTGGTGATGACCATCGCACCGGAGTTTAGATAAGCTAGAATTTTGGATAGCCGTTTTTGAGGCTTTCGTCGTAATGGGCGCGGTCCCCGCCGATGAACTTGGGGCGTGTGCGTGCCGCAAGCACGATGGCCTTGCCTATGTTTTTTTGCGAAAGGCGGAGGGGGACGGCGACCTCTTTCAGGTGCATGCCGATGAGGGTCCCGCCGATATCGATGCCGGCGTCGGCCTTGACGTGCTCAAGGGCGACGGGATGCTCGAAGGCCTGGTAGCAGGCGGTCGCGAAGGAGCCTCCCGCCTTGGGCTGCGGGACGACGTTCACGATTTCGGCG
>CAMZDZ010000049.1 GCA_947305535.1 uncultured Fibrobacter sp. | reverse complement strand
GCGAACCTCGGAGAGATGCCAGAGTGGTCGATTGGGCCGGTCTCGAAATCCGGAGACTGTCACAGGTCCGAGGGTTCGAATCCCTCTCTCTCCTGAAACAAAAAGTGGAGCCGCAAGGCCCCACTTTTTGTTTCATAAGGGATACTCCGAACCCTCGAAGAGGGATCGACAAACGTCTGCGGAACGAAGTGAAGCGCAGACGTCTGAGATTTTGGCCGAAGGCCAGAACCCGAAGGGCTGCACGGGAATGAAATGACCGTGCAGTCCATCCCTCTCTTCTGAGAGAGGGATGACTAAAGAACGAAGTGATATTGCAGTCTCATCCCTCTCTCATCACAAAGAAAAGGAGCCGCAAGGCCCCACTTTTTGTTTCAATAAGGGATATTCGTATAAAGCGCAGCCGTTTATGCTTCGGCCAGCTCAGCACAGGCTTAAGCCCACCAACCTTAGCGGGAATCTCCTTTTAAAAAAGGGTTGTTCCCTCTTTTGACGACTCGTTGAGTAAGACTACTCAGCCGGACTCGGAGAAAAAGTCCTCATCAAGCGTGAAAGCGAAGTCGAGTTCTAACGAGACAAATTTTGGCTTCACCTTGCAAATCCGAGACTGAAGACAACTGCGAATATGGCTCCTTGACGGATGACCGGGATGGACAGACTTACAAGACTGTGAAAATCGGCGAACAATGGTGGATGGCGGAAAATCTTAAAGTCTACAAGCGTAGCGCTTTTCGGTCCGCAGCATCATTTTTTCCTAAAAGCGGGGTCCTATCGGTCCCAAAAGAGCATCGCATTGGCCGCCTAAGGCTCCTACGGCCATAATATTGAATGCTCCCCGAGACCCATCCTTTGTCTGAATCTTGAACTTGAACGTGGCCATCGCCTTGACAGCCTCTTCTCCCGTAATACTTCCACCTCTTCCCCAACCGCCTTGCTTGAAGTCGGACCATGCAAATTCCTTTACAGTTGGGGTGGTCCTTTTCGGAAGCTTAACAGACGGAATGTCATCGTCGAGCTCTTTATCTTTTATTCTGCCCAACGACATTTCTAGGGTTATGTCAAAGTCCGAAGTATAGGCGACGCAGATTCCTTGCATGCTAGATGCATTGCCCAAGGCGAGCGTGTCGGAGCCATAGTGCCCGACTTCACCGGAGATGTCGAAAGCGACGCCCACAAAGGGCTCCTGATTAGAAGAATTTTGATCAAGATAGGCTGTTCCGCAGATTCCTTGGCATTCTTCAATTATCGGTTGCAGTGAGTTTGTATCATATGCTGTACCAGGTAATGTTGGCCATTCTATGTAAGACTTTCCGCCTTCCATGGAGTCGTCAAAGAAGTACCAAAAGCCCCCGGTTTCTCCGCTTGCAGAGCACCCGGTATTGATTTGCTCAATTCCATCCAGTCCATACCAGGTGTCAAAATGTCCGCACGTTATCACTTCGCTCGAAATGGTCATGCTGTTGCTGGACCTGGGGCGAGAACTGCTGGAAGACTTTGTATCGTTGCTGGACTTGGGTGTCGCACTGTTGCTAGACTTGCCCTGCGCACTGTCACTGGACGCAGAAGATTCATCGGACGGAGAATCGGACGAAGATGATTCGGGGGACTCCGTCGAATCCGGCAGGGCTTCGACTTCTTCGCTTGAGTCGGGTAGGCTTTCGACCGTATCCGGAGAGGCGCTGTTCTCTATGGTGGAATCGGCTTTTTCCGTCGGTTGTTCCTGCGACATGGCTGTATCCAGGGTGGCATTGGAGGTCGAGCCGGAATCGCAGCCGACAATGGTCAAAAGCGGAATGACAATCGTAGCGACCGAAATGATTCTTGAAATACTCATTTGAAGACCTCCCGAAATCTATCAACATTATAACAAAAAAAAGGACCCAACCGTGTGGTTGAGTCCTTTTAGTACCCCCAAGCGGGTTTGAACCGCTGTTGCGGGAATGAAAATCCCGAGTCCTAGGCCACTAGACGATAGGGGCGTCTTGCGTAGGGCCAAATATAGGAAAAAAAGCGCTTTAGTCAAGGGCTCCAAGTGTTTTTTTTTAACTTTTTATCGTGATATTGCAAAAGCGGCTCAAAAAATCCATTTTCGGCGGTCTGTTCCGGTTCATTCCGGTCGCACTTTTGGCGAGTGCGTCGGACGCCGCCCTGCTCTGGGGAATCCGCTCCTTCATGCAGATTCTCTCCGGCGAGCCGCTTATCGGGCTTACGGAATGGATCGGTCTGATGCTCCTCCTGACCGTGTTGCGCTTCGTTTTCATGCTCTGGAAGGTCCGAATTTCCGAAAGGTGGGCCTACGGAGTGGGCGCGCTTGTCATGGGGTGGTTCCTGCGCACGCTGAGGAACCTCGCTCCGTCGAATTTCCACGGGCCGGAGGGGGAACGTGCCGTCGAGTCGGCCTACGAATCTACCCAGGTGCTGCAGTCCAACAGTTCGGTATGCTTCCAGGCGGTGCAAGCCGTTCTGCAGCTCGTCGTCTTTTTGCCGGTGCTGTTCTACATTTCGTGGCCGCTTACTTTGTTCCTTTTCGTCGTCGTCGTGCCGCTGATTAGCTGGATGCAGCGCAAGATCCACCGGATGGGGCCCGAAGAGGAGTCTCTCCTGGAGGCCCGTGCGGTTTTCCGCCAGGACCTTGGGCTTGCCCGCAGGCTGTTCCGCCGGTGGAGTTCGCGCTACGAGCGGAACCACGTTTCCGGCGGCCTCATGGATTCAGTGCGTTCGCTGCGTGAACGCGGGCTTTCGACTTCCGTCCGCAAGGGGGCGCTTTCGCTCACTGCCGAGACGGTCTCTGTGCTTGCCATGGTGCTTGTCCTTGCGTTCTGCGCCAAGCTGATATCCTCCGGCTGGATGGATGGCACGGGGCTCGTGCTGTTCTGTTCGGCCGTATTGCTCTGCTACAAGCCTGTCAAGGAATGCGCCAGGGTGGTGCCCCAGATGCGCGCTTCGGCCACTGCGTACAACGTTCTTGTCCGCTTTGGCAATCTCCCCAAACGCAAGCCGTGCGGGGGCAACCGCGACGATGGCCTGCATGTGGATGACGGGCGCTTCCAGTACGAGGGGAGCGATGTTGCCCTGTTCCGCGGGATTTCTTTTTCGTGGGACCGCTCCAAGCCGGTGCTGCTGCGTGGCCGCAACGGGGTAGGCAAGTCGACGCTTTTGCGCCTGGCCGCCGGCCTGGAAGAATGGCAGGGGGATGCCAAGATGCCCCGGGACGTGTTCTTTGTCGCGCAGGATTTGGAACTCCCGCCGCGGTCCATCTTGAAGGATTTGCTTGTCAAGAAATCCGCATCGCTGGACAAGTTTATTAGTGAATCCGGGACCGGTGCGCTCGTGTCCAGGGAAGGACTTTCCGGGGGCCAGCGTGCCCGTGTCGCGCTGCTGTGGGCGCTCGCTTCCGATTCCGGCACGGTGCTTCTGGACGAACCCTTCGCCTCTATTGCCCTTGCCGACAGGGAACCTCTGCTCGAGGCGTTCCTGGACGCTGCGGCTTCGCTTCACAAGTGGACCATTGTCGTAAGCCACGACAGCCTGGGCGCCTCCGTCGAGGGCCGCTTCCGCGTCGTCGACATGGAATCCCTGGTCGGGGGGAACGTTGCCGAAGGCTAGCCAGTTCATATACCGGTATCGCGGGTACATTCTCGCCGTCTTGGCGCTTGCCCTGCTGCTGGTCCCGTTCCTGCTGGATGCCCGTCCTTCTGCCGACCCGTTCGGTTCGGCTCTCGGTATCGCTGCCGTTGTGCTCTGCATTTTGTGCTATGCCTTGGGCCTTGCGCTCCGCGTATGGGCGCGACGTTACATCGGTGAACATACCCGCGGGAGCGTGCATGATGCCGAATCCCTTGTGACCGGCGGCCCTTACGCCTATATCAGGCACCCGCTTTACGTGTCGAATACGGCTTTTGCCTGCGGACTGGTGCTGCTCCAGTTCGGGATATCTCCGTTGGCTCTCCCTTTTGTGCTGGCGGTCGTCCTTTTCGAGGTGGCGCTTTCCCGCGCGGAGGACCGCTTTCTGGAAGGGCGTTTCGGGGATGCCTGGCGTGCCTGGGCGAAGGGGACGCCTTCCTTTATTCCCAGTTTGAGTGGGCTTGTCGGCGGTGGGCGGAATGCGGAACGGGCCGGTTCGCACCGGCACCTTGCAAAACGTACCATTTGGAAGGCCTTTGCGGCCGATGCCTCCACGTGGGCGTGGCTTCTGTTTATTAATTTTCTTGTGCTATGCTTAAGGTTCTGGATTTAGCGCGAGTGGCATTGGGTTCTGTCGCCCAGGCGGCGGCCAAGGTGCCGGTAGTCGAACAGACGTTCCACATGAAGGAACGTCTCTACGGGCCGTGGCCCGAGGGCCCGTTCCTGTGGATGCACGGGGCGAGTCTCGGGGAATGCAAGATGCTCCTGAGCCTGGCCGGCTTTTTGCAACAGGACCTGCCCGGCTGTCCCAAGATTTTGCTCACGACGCAGAAGGCGGAGATATTGACCTTCCTCAAGGAATCGGCGCCTAACGTGGAATCCGCTATCGCTCCGGTCGATACGCCGAGCGCGATGAAAATCTTTATCCAGAGCGCCCGTCCGATTGCTCTCATCCTCGGGGAAAACGAACTGTGGCCGGGCTACCTTTCGGCGATGCGCCGCCGCGGCGGGCCGTCTCCCGTGGCTCTCGTTTCCGGACGTTACCGTTCCTCGCTTCCGGGCGTGGACATGTCCGCCATCGGTTTTGCCTGCATGCAAACAGGCGCCGACCTCGCGCGCTTCCTGAATGTCGCCGCGAGGGGCAACATCTCGAAGATGATGATCGGGGGAGACTGGAAGCTTTTGCCTTGGGCCCGTTCTGGCGTCGAGGTCGCTCCTCCCGAAAACCCGACCGTGGATACGGCCTTCATCTCCATGCACATGGCGGAGTGGGCCAGCCTTTCCCGCATGCTTGTATCTTCCATCAAGCGCCAGGAAGCCGTGGTCCTCGCCCCGCGTCACCTTTCCGAACTGGACGCTTTCCGCAAGGCGCTCCACGACCTGGAACTCATGGTGTTGGACTGGCCTCTGGTGCAGAAGGGCTCCGTGTCGGTTGTCGGCCAGTACGGGCGTACCAAGGAAGTGTTTGCGGCGTCGCGCACCTGCGTCATTGGCGGCTCGTTCTGCAGGAACCTCGGCGTGCACGATTTCTGGGAACCGCTCCAGATGGGGGTGGCCACCTGTATCGGACCGTATGCTTCAGGCAAGAAGGAATGCGTCGAGTCGCTTGTCCGCGCGGGCGTCGTTACGCAGTTGAAGTCGACCGCCGGATATTCGAAACGTCCCCTACCGGACGTGCGGCTGGTGCGCACTTTCCTTGCCCACGAGAAAGCCAAGATAATGGATTCGTACAACCAGCTGCTGGATTACCTGAAGGAATTGCTCTGATGAAAAAACTAGTCCTTGCCACGCCCCGCGGGTTCTGCGCCGGCGTAGATCGTGCTATACATGTGGTCGAGAAAGCTCTCGAAAAGTTTGGAGCGCCTATTTACGTGCGTCACGAGATTGTGCACAACCAGTTCGTGGTCGACTCCCTCAAGAGCAAGGGCGTCGTCTTTGTCGACGAAATCGACGAGGTGCCGGAAGGCTCCGTGGTCATCTTTTCGGCCCACGGCGTGGCCGAACACATCTATGCCGACGCCGAGAAGAGGAACCTGCACGTGCTGGACGCGAGCTGCCCGCTGGTGCTCCGCGTGCACTATAGCGCAAAGCGCCATTACAACGCCGGCCGCCATATCATCCTTATCGGGCATGCGGGCCATGCCGAGGTGGAAGGCACCCTGGGCCAGCTTCCCGAGGGGTCCATCACCCTCATCCGCAACGAGCAGGACGTGGACAACCTGGTCGCCCCCGAGGGCAAGGAACTGGCCTACATCACCCAGACCACGCTTTCGGTGGCCGAGACCCGCAAGATCATCGCCGCCCTCAAGAACCGTTTCCCGAACATCGTCGGTCCCGACGCGGGCGACCTGTGCTACGCGACGGGCAACCGCCAGGCCGCAGTCCTCGACATGTGCCAGAAAATCGACCTTTTGCTGGTTGTTGGGGCGAAAAACTCGTCGAATTCTTCCCGCTTGATGGAACTTGGGGTCGAACAGGGCATTCCGAGCCACCTGATTGCCGGGGTGGACGATCTCGACCCGTCCTGGTTTGACAACATCGACACCGTAGGGCTGTCCAGCGGCGCCAGTGCGCCCGAAATTCTGGTGCAGGAAGTCGTCCAGTGGCTCAAGGAGCATTTTGGCCCGATTAGCATCGAAAATTTCGTAAAATTGGTGGAATCGACCAAATTTAACCTCCCGAAAGAACTGCAAAATTGAAATTGCAATGAAAATGGTTGACAGTTTCGAAACTTTTAACTAAAATTGGTGTCCGTAAAAAACAACGGAGTTTAATTATGAGCCGTATTTGTGAAGTCACCGGAAAAGCCGGCCTCGTGGGCAACATGGTTTCCCACTCTAACCGTAAGAAGTTGATGAAGCAGCTTCCGAACCTCCAGAAGAAGCGTTTCTACATCCCCGAAGAAGATCGCTGGGTAACCCTCCGCGTGAGCGCTGCCGGTCTCCGTACCATCAGCAAGCTCGGCATCCAGGCTGTCGCCCAGGAACTCGGAATCTAATTCCTGTTTCGGAACAAAATTTAACCGCCAAGGCAGCCCTTGGCGGTGTTTTGTGTATCTGTATAAGACGAGAGGCTAGAGACTAGGATCTAGTGAAGTTAATAGCAGACGGCGAAGCCGTGATATTTTTCCCTAGCCCCTAGATTCTAACCCCTAATCACTTCTTAATAAACTGCGGCACGCCTTTGTACTTGGCCATGCTCTGCATGATGCTGCCGAGTTCCCAGTCCTTTTCCTTGAGTCTCCTGCGCAGCAGGGCGACGAACACTTCCATGAGCATTTCGCAGTCGTAGACCGCGCGGTGCATCTTTTCGGAGTCGATTTTCATCGAGATTTCGCCACGCTTCATGAACAGGCCGGCCATGTAGCCGAGCTTGTGGTTCGGAAGTTCGGGCAGGATGGTCTTGCTGATGGCGAGGCTGTCGACGACCGGGTTGCCGGGGACGAGCTGGGGGTTCTTGGCGTAGGCTTCGCGGAGGAAGCTCGCGTCGAAGTTCGCGTTGTGGGCGAGCAGGATGGTGCCCTGGCCGCAGAACGCGGTGAATTTCTTGAGGCATTCGCCTACCGGGGGCGCGTCCTCGACCATCTTGTCGGTGATGTGGTTGACGCTCGAGGCTTCTGCGGGAATGAGCATGTTCGGCTTGACGAACGTCTCGAATTCCGAAATCATCTTGGGGACAACCTTGCCATCGCGAGTCTCGACGGTAAACTTTACCGCACCAATTTCAATGATTTCGTCCTTTACGTTGCTGAGGCCGGTGGTTTCGAGGTCGAATGCTACGAATTTCGGGGGTAATGCAATCACGGATTTCTTCCTTTTTTTGGAACCATAAATCAAATTGTTGGGCTTGCCCTAAAGATACTTAATTTCGACGTCGATCGATGACAGCGGGAGCGGTACGACGAACTTATCCCACGTGTTGAGCGTGAAGTGGGCTCCGTAGTGCGGGACAATGTGCCAGAGGGGGGTGCCGCTGCTTTCGGCGAGCCACCGTGAACCCGGCTTGACTTCGAGTGCCGGACCGCGCGGGCCGTCCAGAGCCATCCCGGTGAACTTTCCCGAGCGCAGGCTGCGCAGCAGGTGTCGCACGTTCGATGAGCCTTCGGTATCGGAACCCCGGGTGACTTCGAAGCCGAGGGCGGCCGTCGCCTGGGCGAGAATTTCCCCGTCGCCGGATTTGGAAACAAGGATGTGTACCCCCCTGTCTTTGAAGGCGGCGCAACTCGCGAGCAGGTCCCGGTGCCATAGCCCGAGTACCCCGGGGCGGAAGTCCTCCGGGGTATGCAGACGAATGCGCAGGCTGCGCATCCAGAGGGCGCCTAGTTTGCTCAAAAACTTTGTTTTTAGCGGGATTTTGCTCATTGTGGTCAAAGATAGCTTTGTTTTTTTGTTTTTTTTGAGGGCATCCCCTTGGAAATTTGCCGATTTTTACCTATATTACGCGCATCTTTGGCGACGTACCCAAGTTGGTAAGGGGCGGCTCTGCAAAAGCCTTATTCATCAGTTCGAGTCTGATCGTTGCCTCTTGAGGATTCCCCTGTTAGCGGGGGAATCCTTTTTTTTTGCAATCTCCATTGCGTCAGCGGGGTTCAAGTTTCGGGCCGGACCACAAAAAAAGGTAGCCCGGAGGCTACCTTGAAAAGTTTTTGCTTGGCTATTAGATCCAGCGCAGGATTTCCTGGGTCGTCTGCTCGGCGAAGGTGTTGTCCTGTACGAACCGGCGGACCTCGATGGGGTTGATCCTTGCGTATTCGGACAGGGCCCTGCGGATGCCGTTACGGATGTAGTAATCGTCGTCCTTGGCGCAGGAGAGGCAGAACTGGCGCAGGAGCGGCCAGTCCGTGTGGTCCTTGTACTGGATCTGGAAAATAATGACGCTGCGGCGAATCCAGATGTTGGGGTCGCGGATCCAGGAAGCGATCTTGGTGCGGAGCACCGGGAGCCTCCAGACCAGGTCGCCCAGGATGCAGGCGGCGAGCGTGTCGACCGTGTCGTGCCAGGCGCGGGTCTTGATGAGCTTTTTCAGGAAGACCAGGTGTTGGCCGCCCAGCATGTGACGGTGCCTGAACAGGTAGTCGCAAGCGGCGTACTGGATTTCCCTGTACGGCTGTGCCCACATGTCCTCGATCCGGCTGACTAGCTCGGCGTCGTCTTTAGGCGGGTTCCTGTCGAAAATCGGGTAGGTGACTTCACGGCGAGGGACTAGCTTGACCCCGAGAAAGTCGAACTGCTCACGAGCCTTTTTGGACATCTCGTGCGACTCTTCTTCGTTTGCGATTGCGCGGAGCGCGAGTAATATTTCTTGTGTAAAGCGAAGCATTGTTACAAAAATAGTCCAGAAACAATTTATTTTCTAGGCCTTGACAAAAAGATTTTTTAATTTTTTTTATCTTTTGACAGAAACGTGACAAAAAAAAGTCAAAAAACACTCTTGACAACGCGTTTTTTTCTCTAACAACTCGCCCGAATGCTTATGAAATCTAATGCTGCAGCCGATTTGCCTATTGTAGATGTCCCCTTGGAATTGCGCGGTTTGTCCGACGAAGATATTATCAGGAACTCCGAATCCGGGGGCGAAAGGTCCTATCGTGCCCGCCCGTCGAAAAAGGAGCGCATCCTGCGTAAATTGAACGCCGAAGCCGCCAAAATGAGGAAAATCGCCTCGGAATATGGCGAAAACAGGACAAATAGGCCGATTTCCATGGCAGCATCGCTCCCGATGCCCAAGGTTCGCGACTTTGTGAATGGGGCCGGGAAGCCCGCTTCCTACGCCGAAAAGCCTGTTCCGGCCGCGAAGAGGCCTGTTCCCGCCGTCCCGGCGGCAAACACGGCCACCCAGAAGCCGGCGGTGCCGCCGCACCCGGCGTCCGGGCGCGTGCTCAAGTCGTCCTTCTGCGGCAAGATGGGCTTCACGTTCAAGGCCCAGGCCGTTCCCGAGAAGAAGTCCGAGCCGGCTCCTGCCGCTAAACGCGGCCGCGGCCGTCCCCGCAAGAACCCGCTCCAGTAGCGGATTTGCATTCTGGCCAGACATTTTCTGTCAGTGATTCTATTGCGGCGTTAATCGCCGTTTTTGGCCTTTTTTGAAGGAAAATCTTTTTTAGATGCCTTCTTGCCGGCCTTGCCGTCTGCGGCGTCCCGCAGGGGGAACACGTATTTCCCGTAAAGGACGCAGCCCGCGTCCCCGGGGCAGCATTCCTTCTTCCGCTTGTCGCAGAAGGTCTCGCGCAGATATTTGCATTCCCAGCTCATACCGTCTAATTTAACAAAGTCCCTGCCGCAAGGCGCAGGGCCCGTCCACTTTTCTTCCTTATAATTCGCTTCCGTGGCTCGCCTTTCACTTGATGTCTATTTATATTTTGCAATATGAGATATGGTGATATTTCCTCCTTCCAGTCGGGCGTAGCCGTCCCGCTGTTCAGCTTGCGCAGCCACGCGAGCATCGGCATCGGCGACTTCCTCGACCTCATCCCCCTGGCCCGCTGGGCCTCCCTCTGCAACTTCGACATCATCCAGCTGCTGCCGGTGAACGATACGGGGAACGAATCGAGCCCCTACAGCGCCCGTAGCGCGTTCGCGCTGAACCCCGCGTTCATCAACATCCAGTCGGTTGCCGGTTCGTCCGCCTTCGAGGGCGAGATCAACGAGGCGAAGGAATCCTTCGAGAAGTCCGACCGCGTGGAGTATTACCGCGTGGCCACCTGGAAGCGGGCCATCCTCCGCAAGATTTTCGATAACTCGTACGACCAGATCAAGCGCGACAAGGCGCTTGCGACCTGGATCGATCGCAACGACTGGGCCAAGCCCTACTGCGTCTACTGTACGCTCAAGCAGCAGAACAACGAGGCCAGCTGGAAGGACTGGAGCGACTACCGCGACCCGGATGCCGAGCAGGTGGGCAAGCTCTGGACAAAGTTCCGCAAGGACTGCCTGTACCATGCCTGGATGCAGTATGTCGCCGAGATGCAGTTCTGCACGGCCGTGAGCGAGGTTTCGCAGATGGGCCTGCACATCAAGGGCGACATCCCCATCCTCATCAACGAGGACAGCGCCGACGTATGGGCCGACCGCAAGTATTTCTCGCTCACCGACAGGGCGGGCGCACCTCCCGACATGTTCAGCTACGCTGGCCAGAACTGGGGCTTCCCCACGTACCGCTGGGATGTCATCGAGAAGGACGACTTCTCCTGGTGGCGCAGGCGCTTGGCGCAGGCGAGCAAGTTCTACCATGCGTACCGCATTGACCACGTGCTCGGTTTCTTCCGCATCTGGACCATCCCCGAGAAGGAAGTCACGGGAATCCTCGGCCATTTCGAGCCGTCTGTGCCGCTGACCTGGGACGTGCTGCACGCTGCCGGTTTCTGCAGGCAGTCCCTGGAATACCTGCGCAACCCGAACTACTCCGTCGACCAGCTCCGCGGATTCCTGGGCGACGACACGGAACGCCTCGTGGCGAAGTGCTTCGAGAACCTGCCGGGCACTACGGACCGCTTTATCCTGTGCGACAACTATTCTTCCGAGAAGCAGATTCTCGCGATGGAAGAACCGCAGGCCGTCAAGGACGCCATGCTGCGCGTCTACTGGAACCGCGTGTTTATCCCCACCGGCAGCGATGACGTGTTCTACCCGTATTGGTACTGGTACAACCAGCCGGTGCTCTACACGCTGCCCCAGAACGAGCAGGACAAGCTGCACGATATCATCCATGCGAATGAACATGCACAGAATGCTCTCTGGGAACAGAACGCCATGAAGCTCCTTTCTGTGCTTGCCAACGAGACGGACATGCTCGTGTGCGCCGAGGACCTCGGCGCCGTGCCTCCGTGCGTCCCGACGGTCTTGAACAAACTCAACATCCTTTCGCTGCGTATCGAACGCTGGGCCCGCAATTGGAACGTGCAGTATTCTCCGTACTACGACATGGAGGAATACCCGCGCCTTTCCGTTTGCACCACGAGCTGCCACGACACTTCGACGCTTCGCGGCCTTTGGAAGGAACCGGATTTCGACAAGAACCTGTACTGGTCCCATGCGCACCAGATTGGCTCCGCCCCGGACGAGCTCACTCCGCCCGTGGTCCGCAACCTGCTCACGCATGTGTTCTCCACGAACAGTTTGTTCTGCATCCTGCCCATCCAGGATTATTTCGCGCTGTCGTCGACGCTGTCTGCCGGCAACCCCGAGAACGAGCGCGTCAACGTGCCCGGCACGGTCGGGGGCAACAACTGGACTTACCAGCTGCCCTGCCTTGTCGACGAACTGCTCAAGCTCACGTCGCTCTCTTCCGAAATCAGGAAGCTGGTCGACGAGCGCAAGCGCCGCGCGATGTGGAAGATTTAAATGTTCTCTCCCGCCTGGGTTAAAGACGCCATCTTCTACCAGATATTCCCCGACCGGTTCTGCCGTTCGGGTCGTTACCATGCCGTAGGCAAGTTCGTGGAGTGGGGCTCCAAGCCCACCCGCGAGAACATGTTCGGCGGGAACCTTGCGGGCATTGAGGACAAACTTGAATACATCAAGGGCCTCGGCGCGACGGCGCTTTACCTGTGCCCGATTTTCAAGAGCAATTCCAACCACCGCTACCATACGGTGGACTATTTCGAGATCGACCCGGTGCTCGGCACCCTCGAGGGCTTCGACCGCCTCGTGAAAAAGGTGCACAAGCTCGGAATGCGCATCATTCTGGACGGCGTGTTCAACCACTGCTCTCGCGGGTTCTTCCAGTTCAACAGCCTCATGGAACTCGGGGAGAACTCGCCGTACGTGGACTGGTTCCACGAAAAGGGATGGCCCCTGAGCGCCTATTCCGGCAAGCCCAATTACGAATGCTGGTGGAATTTTCCCGCACTCCCGAAATTCAACACGGGCTGTCCCGACGTGCGCGAATACCTTTTCTCCGTCGCCGAATACTGGACTAAGCGCGGCATAGACGGCTGGCGCCTCGACGTGCCGAACGAAATCGACGACGACAGCTTCTGGCAGGAATTCCGCCGCCGTGTGAAGGCTATCAACAAGGACGCCTATATTGTCGGCGAAATCTGGGATGCCCCGGAACGCTGGCTACAGGGCGACCAGTTCGACGGTGTGATGAACTACGTGTTCCGCAAGGCCGTGATGCAGTACCTTTTTGACGAGAATCCGATTTCGACGGAGGAATTCTGCAAGCGCTTGAAGTCGGCTTTCCCCGAAGGCCGCGGCGACATGCCCATGAACCTGCTGGGGAGCCACGACACCACGCGACTCAAGTCGCAACCCTGCGCCAGCTGGGAACGTATCAAGTTCGCGCTCACGCTGATGTTCTTTATGCCGGGTGCCCCTTGTATCTACTACGGCGAGGAACTCGGAATGCTCGGTGGCAAGGACCCCGACAACCGCCGCAGTGTCCCGTGGGATAAGTTGTCCAAAATGCAGGAGGAACCGGTGTACGCGCTAGTGAAGGAACTTGCCGAAATGCGCCGCAAGAACCCCATCCTCCGCGACGGCAAAATGGAAATCGCCTGCGACGGCGGCAGTTTCACCGTCACGCGTTCCCTCGGAAAAAAGAAGATGACGCTCTCCGCGTCGCTTGCCGGTGACCAGCCTACGTTTGAAATCAAGTAGCGACTGAGCTACGGTTCTCCTGCTTTCAGGGCAAAAGAAAATCTGTCCAGGTGGGAAAGTGGCCGGGTAATGCCAAATTTTTGCGAAAATATCGAGATTTGGAGACTCGTTTTACCCCATTTTCCCGGCTGTTATCTTTAATCTCCTGTCTATTTTTCTATCTTTGACCCGCAACTAACGCGTATTAATGCCTTATTAAGGGATTGCAAATGAACAACAAAAAATTCGGCATGCGAGAATTCATCATTCTCCTCGTCATAGTTCTCTCGGCCTATACAGTATGGCCTTCTATCCAGGTTCACTCCAAGAAGGGTGATGCCAAGAAGACTTTCCTCAAGGAAAATCCGAAGCTGGGCGCCAAGTCCATCAATTTCGGCTTGGACCTTGCGGGCGGTACCAGCATCACGCTGCAGATTGACCAGTCCAGCCTCAAGGACGGCGAAGACATCAAGGATATCCAGGCCCAGTCGCTTGAAATCATCCGTAACCGCGTTGACCAGTACGGTCTTTCCGAACCGCAGATTTCCCCGAGCGGTGACGACCGAATCCTGGTTGAACTGGCGGGCGTGGATGACTCTACCGCGAAGGCCCTCGTGGGTTCCACCGCCAAGCTGGAATTCAAGATTTTGGCTGAATCCGACAAGTTTACCCAGGTCATCGGCCTTATCGACCAGTACCTGACCCGTCAGACGACCGACATCGTCGGTGCTGACTCCGCTGTTGCTGACACTGCCGCGGTCAAGGATTCTTCTTCCAAGGATAGCGCTGTCGCTGCCAAGTCCGACATGTCCGACGACGAACTTCTCGCCGGTGCCGGTGCGAAGACCGAAGAAAAGCCTGCTGAAGATTCCGCCAAGGAAACTGCCGCTGCGGACAATGCTCCGGCTAGCGAGGTCGGCATGGCCCTCTCCTCTTACTACCTGAGCTTCGGCAACGGTGGCTTCATCGCCGAGGAAAACGTCGAGAAGGTGAAGAAGCTCCTCGAGACCGAAGGTGTCCAGAAGCTGATTCCGCGTGACGTGGCCTTCGCTTTCGGCAGCGGCCTCGAACCGGTGCAGCGCGATTCCAAGATCAAGGCCAAGCGTCTCTATTTGCTCAAGCGCCGCGCCGAAATGGGCGGTGACGACATTTCCGACGCCCGTCCGTACCGCGTGGGCGATGGTACCAACGCCGGTGAAGTGGCCGTGAGCCTCCGTTTCGCAGGTATCGGTCCCAAGAAGTTCTCCGCCGTGACTGCCGCCAACGTCGGCAAGCAGATGGCTATCGTGCTCGACAACCAGGTGATTTCGGCCCCGGTCATCCGCGACCGTATCCCGAACGGCGAAGCCCAGATTACCGGCCTCGACGACATGGCCGAAGCTAACCGTCTCGCTGTCGTGCTCCGCGCCGGTGCCCTCAAGGCCCCGATGAAGATTATCGAAAGCCGCAGCGTCGGTGCCACCCTCGGTGAAGAAAACATCGTCCAGGGCTTCGGTTCCGGTGCCGTCGGTCTTATCCTCTGCTTGGTGTTCATGGTTGCCTACTACCGCCTCGGTGGTCTTATCGCTAGCTTCGGCATGGTGATCAACACCCTCGTGACCGCCGCCGTGATGTCCGTGTTCAATGCGACCCTGACTCTCCCCGGTATCGCGGGCTTCATCCTCGTGGTGGGTATGTCCCTCGACGCGAACGTGATTATCTACGAACGTATCCGTGAAGAAATCAAGAACGGCCTGACCGCCCGCGCCGCTGTGGCCAAGGGTTACGAACGCGCCTTCAGCGCCATCTTGGACTCCAACTTGACGACTGTGCTTACGGGTCTTATCCTTTACAAGATTGGTACCGGTTCCGTGAAGGGTTTCGGTCTTACGCTTACCATCGGTATCCTGACCTCTCTCTTCTGCGCCATTACACTTACCCGCGCCATCCTCGACTGGAAGCTCGCCAAGCGTGACGCTACGACCCTCTCCATTGGTGGCGGCTTCAAGGCTATCAACGAAGCGAACCTCCAGATTATCCCGAACCGTCGCCGCTTCGGCCTCATTTCGACGATCCTTATTATCGCAAGTATCGCCTTCATCGCCGTGAAGGGCTTCGACTTCAGCATCGACTTCACTGGTGGCCAGGTCTACACCATCCAGTATCAGGATGATGGCAAGCACGAGAAGGATCTGAGCGGTGCTCTCTCCTCTGCCGGCATCTCTGGCGCCAAGGTCCGTACGCTCGGCGGTACTTCCGCCAACTCCTACCAGGTGAGCATGCGCGCCTCCGACGACGCCCAGTTCGAAGCCAAGATGGCCCAGGCCTTCGAGAAGGCCGGTCAGAAGTGCGAAATTGTCGCCAAGGACAGCGTGGGTCCGACCATCGGTAAGGAACTCCGCTTCAACGCTATTTTGTCTGTGATTCTCGC
>CAMZDZ010000048.1 GCA_947305535.1 uncultured Fibrobacter sp. | reverse complement strand
GCGCCGCCGACGACCTGCAGTTCTTCATCTGGCAGCGTTACCAGGAAGAAGGCTTCACTTACGTTTACAAGGACGGCGTGCGCCTCAAGGCCCGTACCCGTAAGCTCGAAGTCCGCATGCGCCCGGAACTCGCCAAGACGCTGTTCATGATGGACGGCAAGCTCAGCGAATGCCGCAGCAGCGACTGCATCTTCGACAAGGAAACGCTTTACCAGCGTTGCTTCGGCGCCTTCGTGCGCGTGGCACCCGAAAAGGAAAAGGATTTCGTCCGCAAGACCATCGCCTACACCAAGGCCTGGCAGTTGCTGACCCGTTTGCCCATCAAGATCCGCCGCGTTGTCCCGGGACAGGGCGTGTCTATCGAGGCCAACGACGATAACCCGCTGACAAGGATTACCTGGAATGGTCGACTCGAAGACAAGTTCATCTTCCGCAGCGCCGTGAAGGAC
This sequence comes from uncultured Fibrobacter sp., assembly GCA_947305535.1. Lineage (GTDB taxonomy): Bacteria > Fibrobacterota > Fibrobacteria > Fibrobacterales > Fibrobacteraceae > Fibrobacter. Next base: position 15,357 of record CAMZDZ010000048.1, on the reverse strand, counting down.
CTCGTGGTGGCCATCGCGCTCCGCCACTGGCTCATCTACGGCGACCCGATTCGCGACTTCGAGTACCTCGTCGAAAACGAGCTCGACTTCAACGAGTCCCTGCTGAAGTATGCCTCCAAGATCTACAGCGAAGACCTGAAGGGCATCCTGATCAACGAGTTCAAGGACAACCACGACTACTACGACACCATCACGACGATCGACAAGGATTCCGGCGAATCCGTCGAACGCCGCCTGTGGAAGGGCTTTGCCAACACCGCCACCTACGAAAAGGTCATGGACCTCCTCGAAAAGAAGGATCCGGCCTGGAAGAAGTGCCGCGGCGGCATCGAGGCTTTCATCTAAGGGTAGCTTCGGTCCGGCTCGAAACCGGTAATGGTTTTACAAAACGCCCGCTCGAAAGAGCGGACGTTTTTTTTATTTGTTTGTATAAACAATGTAATACCCGAAAAGAAAAATGTTATTTTCGTTGTAATTTTTACGTTGTTTTTGTAGTTTGTATGTATCGTATGCGTTGACGTACGCTTGTTTGTAAATTAAATTCTTTGTACAAGCGAGAAATAAGGAGAGATGGATGGCCGTTGTTTGCGTCAGAATGGATGAAGACACAAAGAAAAAGTTTGATGCGTTCTGCAATTCCGTGGGAATCACGGTGTCGGCAGCTATAAACATGTTTGCGAAAATGACGATTCGGGAAGATCGTCTGCCTTTTGACGTGTGTGGCACTTCGTTCGCAAAGCGCCCTCGCAATGGCGCTCCGGAGCCGAACGAAAAGTAACCCTTGCGCTGTTTCTTTTTAGACTAAACGCCGAATTTTCTTGTGCCCTGCATCAGGGCGTTGATTGCGGACATCCCGTTTGCGGGGGTGCCTTTCCGCGATTCCTTCATTTCTTTCTTGATGCGGTACATTTCCTTGTCGGCGCGCTTCTGCACCATCGAAACGTTCGTGTCGCTGACATCCTTGAGCGAATAACCGCAGGCGATGCTTAGGCGTTCCCAGGTCTTCTCGGCAATTGTGGACTTGTTCATCTTTTCGTTCATCTGCAAAATGAGGTCGCCTCGATTGTGCAGGTCGTTGCCAGTGAGGATGACGATGAATTCGTCGCCGCCAATGCGGAACACGGGGCTGTGGCTGAATGTCGAGCATATGAGCTGGCAGCAGCTGATCAGGTAGGCGTTGCCGTTGTCGTGCCCGTAGTTCTCGTTGATGGATTTCAGATTGTTCAGGTTGCAGACCATGATGCCCAGTTCACCCATTTGCCTGTTTGCGATCTTGGCGTCGATTTCCTTGCAGTAGGCTTCGTAGGCGGTGCGGTTGCGTATGCCGGTCAACGTGTCCCTGTAGGCGAGTCCCTGGATTTGTCCGAGGTATTCCTGCATGTGGTCTTTCGCCGTCTGGAAGCTCTTGGAAAGGTCGCCGATTTCGTCGTTGGTCTCCACCTTGAATTGGACCTTCATGTCCCCGTTGATGAGCTTGTTCGCCGTTTCGGTCAGGTTGAGGATGGGCTTCGTGATGGAATAGGCCACCATGGCCGATATGAACGAGAAGAGGATAAGCAGGAATATGGCGAATATGATGATTTCCACGAGGAGCTTGTAGCGTTCCGCGTTAATTTCCGCTTCGGGAACCTGGATGCCGAAAGCCATGCCGTTGGGCAGGGTGCTACGCAGGATGCGGAAACCCTTCTTGGTCTTGAGCGTCGTTCCTGATTTGAGTGTGGGGTGGACGATGATGTTCCCGTTTTCGTCTTCGAGGAAGGCGTAGCCGGATTGGTAGACTTTGATTCTCTTGACGAACTGGATGATTTTGTCGAAGTCCAGGTCTATCCCGACAACGCCAATGTCTTCGTTGAACTTAATCAGCGGAATGACGTAGGAAATCACGTAGGCGTTGATGTTCTTGTTCTGGTAGGGCAGCAGCCACGTGGGCTTGCCTATCTTGGTGGGGAGGTAGTACCAGCCGACGTGCTCCATGTCGTCGGAGTCGTATTTGGACAGGTCGGTCGGGGAGAAATTTTCGAATTCGCCGGTTTCGCGGTTTTTCGTGATGAGGATTCCCGCCGTGGGGAGCGTGAACTTGGGATTGTAGCGCAGGTACACCGAGGTCGCGTTCTTGATGTTGCTCAACGACGCCGTGGTGTACAGGTTGATTTTTTCCGTGATTTCGTCGCGAATGCTTTCTTGCTTGAAATTCTCCAACGAGGGGATGTCGCTGAGGATGAATGCCGAAATGCTGTTCGCGTAGTGCTCGACGTTGGTGAAGATGGGCTCGAGCTTGTGCAGTTCGGCGTCGAGCCTGTTTTCCAGGAATTCCTGCGAACGCTTCTGCAGGATGTTGCTGGTGAAGTACAGCGCGAGCCCTCCCAGCGAGAGGGTGCAGAGAACCAGACCGGATAGGGACAATCCGAATATTTTTTTGTGAATCGGTATTCTCACGTTTCCCCCTTCTGTCATAACCCTCGCACTTCGACGACCTTCTTATTGTTGGTGCTCCCCAGCACCACTTCTACGTCTCTCTTGTGGACTTTGAAGTGGTCAGCAATAAGTTCGCAGATGGCTTCGTTCGCGGCTCCGTCTACGGGTGGCGCCTTGACGTCTACCTTGAGGCTTCCGTCCGGCTGGACCGTGATGCTGTCGCGCTTGCTCCGCGCATGGACCTTGATGTTGATGCGCATGGTCCGGTCGATTCCGTTTATGCGAGGACGTTTCCGATAGTTGCTGCGGACGGTTCCTTCGAAGTCTTGGCTTCGAGTTCGCGTTGGTCATTCTCCATGGCTTCCAGCAGTTCCTCTTGCCCACGGATGAGGGCGCGGCAACGGATGAAGTAGTTGCTGCGCAGCTGCTTGAGCTGTTCGATTTCCATGCGGAGGTTTTCTGCCTCGCGCTTGGTGTTCTCTACTTCGCGGATGGCCCTGGCCTTTGCCTCGGCAATGATAATCTCGGCTTCCTTTTCTGCGGTCGCCTTGACCTCGTCCACCGTCTTTTGCATGGTGACGACGGCATCCTGGATGGTCTTCTCGATCTGCTTGTAGTAGTTGACGCGCTGCTCGGCAATCTTGAGCCGTTCGGTCAGGTCGGTGCGGTCACGCGACATCTGCTCGAAGGCTACGGCGGCCGTTTCGAGGAAGGCCTTGACTTCTTCTCCGTCGACTCCTCCGAAATTCTTCTTGTGGAAAGTTTGATTTCGGATGTCCAAAGGTGTCAGTTCCATATATATACCTACCGAGGGTTGCTAGTTGGATAACTAAGAATAATATAACAAACTAGAGTTCCCGGCTGGAGTGGGCGATTGAAAAAAAAAGAGGTAAATCTTCCCGACGGGACGAATCTCCCCGTTTTTACGCGGGCGCTCTTTTCCGAAAATCCGTGTTATTTGAAAAATTATCGAATTTAATGGATGTCACCGTTCTTGGCACGTTATTTGCTTTGTTGTGGATGTAACCCCCTAACCCAAAGAGGTCCACTATGAAAACTAGACTGATTCCCGCCATGGCACTGTCCCTGATGGGTTTCTTTGCTACCGCGTCTTTCGCGCAGGAAGACGTTTCCGCTGAACCGCAGGTCACTGCCGAAAAGCAGGCTCTGAAAGAGGACCGTGCCGCCGCACGCGCCGAACGCAAGGCCGAAAAGACTGCCGCCAAAGAAGAGCGCAAGGCTGAAAAGCAGGCCATGAAAGAAGACCGCAAGGCCGAACGCGATGTCCAGAAGGAAGAACGCAAGGTAGAGAAGGAACAGCGCAAGTTCGAAAAGGACGAGCAGAAAGAAGAACGCAAGTCCAACAAGGGAAATGGTCACGACAAGTAACTGAATTCTTCCTATAAATGAGCCCAATACCAACAAAGACACGGGTAAAACCGTGTCTTTTTTATATATCCCAGATGACGGATGCCTTGATTTCGGTGAATAGGCTCTTTTCGGGATAGTCGATTTCGTAACCCGCCGGGACCGAATAGGACCGGTAGAATTGATCGAGCCCTAGGAGGATTCCCACGTAAGTGGGTTTCCACGAAACGGACGCTCCCCACGAGGCGCTGAACTTTTGGACTTCTTCGTAATTCGCGTCGGGGCCGTCTACGACAAATCCGTAGAAAATGTTCGCCTTGACATTGAGCGAAATTTCCGTCCTGAACCTGTACGAGAAGGAGGGCTTCAAGGAGGGGCCTATCCATTTTAACCAGTAGTCGGACGAGTGGATGGAATCCGCCTCGAATCGTCCGCCCGCGTATATGCCGCCTTTCCAACCGTATTCCTTGAACCGTCGCCACGAGGCGTATGCGGCCACGGACAGGGGACCGTCAAGGTTTTCGTACGCCGAAACGGCAATGCCGAATTTATGCTTGTCCAGCCGGGCAAGGTATTTTTCGACCCATAGATAAAAATCGGGAGTCCAACCGTCCTTTTCCGAGACGTTCATGTTCGAACCGGCGTCGAGTATGAACGATTTCCCGACAAGGCCGTACTCCAGGCCGAACGAAGCTTCCCATGCGTTCGTATCCAGGGACGGCATGTCATCCTTGTCGATGAACCAGTCTCCGGAAAGGTTCAGCTCGAAGGAATGCAGCAGTTCCTTGGCGTCGTAATCCAGGGAAAACGTCATTGATGTCGAAAGTTCCTTCCCGCTTTCGCTTGCCGAATTGTCGCGTTTGTAACTCAGGTCCCAGTAGCCCACATTGCCGTACGTATGGAATTCCCACGGGCTCACGGCGCTGTCTTCCGGGGAACTGCCGGATTGCCCCATGGCTGCCCTGTAGCTGTCGACAATTTCCTGGATTTCCGCAGTGTACGGGCCGGGAATGTCGAGGGCTTCCTCGAACGTCTTCAAGGCGAGGGGAATGTCCCCGGCTTCTTCTGCCTTCAATGCTCGGTAATACACGTCCTCTTGCGATTCAGCAACGGCAAGAGAGACAAGAAGTAAAAACGCTACCGCCAAAAAACGCATTATTTGTGAAGGGGCCCCTTGTGATCCAAACCGGGCCTTTCGTGCGGCGGATTCGGCTCATGCATTCTTGGAGGCTCCATGGCGGGTCTTTTTCCGTGGTTGTTGTTTTTTGGGGAATCTTCCTCGAAATGGGATTTTTTGTCCCTATTTTTTTCTGCGTCAAAATGCTTGGGCTCCTTTTCGATGGCGGACTTGTTCCGCAAATCGAGCAGGATCTGCTCCCTCGCTTTCTTGCGCTCTTCGCGCATCTTTTGCCAGTTCTCCTTGTCACGCGGAGCCAATTCGCGGGAATTGTTGGAAATTCCCGACTCTTCGGCCGGTGTAGGCACGGCGGATTCCGGGCGATCGAAAGATTTCGCCGCAAAAGCCATTGCCGCACAGACAGAAACGATTGTTAGGATTCTGGTCATCATACTCTTTCTCCTGCAAAACCCATGCCAATTATTTAAAATCTTCCTTTTTCAACCCGATCCGCTCCATGATTTCGCGGAGCACTTTGCGGTCGATGCCCAGGATGGTGGCGGCGAGCGTCAGGTTCGCCCCGCTGTCTTTCAGCGCGCGGCTGATGACCTCGCGTTCCACGGCTTCTCTCGCTTCCTTGAGCGTCCTCGGGGATTCCTTGACCATGGCCTGCGTGTCGTCAAGTCCCAGGTCCTTCGGTTGCACCACGCCGTGTACCGCCTGGATCAGCGCCTTCTGGATCCTGTTCTCTAGTTCCCGGACGTTGCCCGGCCAATAGTAGCTGAGCAGCGCCTTCTCGGCATTACGGCTCAGGTGGAACTTGCCGCGGCCGTATTCCGCACCGTAGCGCGTCAGGAAATCGTTGGCCAGCAGCACCACATCCTGGCCGCGCTCGCGCAGGGGCGGCAGCATGATAGGCATGACCTGGATGCGGAAGTACAAATCTTCCCTGAAACGGTTTTCCTTGACCGCCTCTTCCAAGTCCACGTGTGTCGCGCTGATGACGCGGACGTTCACGGGGATTTCTCGGTTGTCGCCCACGCGGGTGATGTGCTTTTCTTGCAGTACGCGCAAAAGCTTGACTTGCATGTTCAGCGGCAGTTCCCCGATTTCGTCGAGGAAAATCGTCCCACCGTCGGCCTCCTCGAAGAAGCCCTTGCGGTTGTCGATGGCTCCGGTGAACGATCCCTTCGCATGCCCGAACAGGAGCGATTCCATGAGCTGTTCGGGGATGGCGCCGCAGTTCACGGCGATGAAGGGTTTGTCGGCGCGCGGGCTGTGCTTGTGGATGTACTTCGCGATGACTTCCTTGCCGGTGCCCGTTTCGCCGCGGATGATTACCGGGAGCGGCAGGTGAGCAAGCTTGTCTGCAATGGCGATCAGTTCGACCATCTTCTCGCTCGAATACACGATGCCGTCCTTGCGGACCACGTTTTTCAGTACGTCGAGCGATTCCTTGTCGCGCAGTCGGTCGTAGACGGCAAAGGCGAACTTCTCGCAGACGCTCACGAATGCGTCGAACAGGTCGCTGTCGTCTTCGGTAAAGGGTTCCTCGCGTGCGGCGCGTTGCAGGTACAGGTAGCCGGCCTCGCTGTCGGGCGTGCGGAACGGCGAGACCATGATGCTGGTCAGCTGGTTCTGCACGATCGATTTCGAAAGGTCCGCCGAATCGTCGTCGAGCTGGTTCCAGACGACCGCGCGTTTTTCGGACTTGGCCTGCATCACCGCCGAGATGGAAATGGAAACCTGTTCCGGATTGCTCAGGTGCAGGGGAGTCTCGCCTGCGAGGTCGAGAACGGCCGCGTCGGCATGCAGCACTTCCTTGGCCACTTCGAGAATCTTCACAAAGAGGGATTCCGGCTGGACTTCGTCCAGCAGGGTCTTTACCACGTCGAGCATTTTCTCGGTAGCGAGCATGGTTTCAGACTTCATGATAATCCCCTATAAAAAGTAAAGTCAGTCCAGCGAAGGCGTCGGCAGGTCCTTAAGGATTGTCGAAGGCAGGGAATCCTGAGAATCAAGCCCGCTATCCGGTTCCATCGTCACCGAATTCCTGGACTTCTCCAGCAGGAGGTTGCCCGTCTCGTCGATATCGGAGGTGTTTGTCCCGACAATAAAAAAGAATGCCATCAAGGTTAATATAAGTCCAAAAACCGCCAAATACATGTATTTGCGCTTCTTTTTGGAAGGCTCGGAACCCCGTTTTTTGTACGGAAAGGCCATGTCAGACCCGTTTGCGGGTTCCTCCGGGGGGAATCCTCCCGTTTTTTGGCTTTTCAGGGATTCTGCGAACTTCTGCGCGTCCACGGAGGCCTTGATTTCCCCGACTCCGAGCGCGTTCAACGCGATCTCCGCGATTTCGTCCAGCTCGTCGAAATCTTCGCACCTTTCCTCGTCACTTTGGCGCAAGAGCGATTTCCACAACGGGCTCAACGCGGATATTTCCCTGGCCGTGAAATTTCCCGAAGCATAAAGTTTTTCATCGACCGATATCGAATCGACTTTGAGGGTTTCGGCCTGGAATTCCTCGTATCCCGGGGCCTGGATCAAGTCTTCGCCGGTAATCCAACGGTACAGGAGCATACCCAGGCTGAACAGGTCGCTTGCCGTAGACGCGGGCCTGCCCTGGAAGCGTTCAGGAGCCGCATAGCCTGGCGTGCCCGGCCCCACGATGCCAAAATCCACGAGCGTCGTCTGGACCGGGAAACTGGACTTGTCCGGATTCCTGCCCAACAATACATTTGCCGGGTTCAGGTCGCCATGGTGCACGTCCACGGCATTGAGGTCAATCAGTGACTGCGCCACTTCGCGAAGCAGGTTCAGCGCGACAGGTACGGGGATGCGCCCGACATCGCGTGAGCTCACGCCTTCGACAAAATCGTAGACCAGGTACGGATTCCCTTCTCGTTCGCCCGATTCGCGGATTCGGCAAATTCCTGGGATGCGGAGGCATTTCAACTTTTCTACGACCTCGGTTTCGAAGGCCGAACAGTTGCGGTACCATTTCAGGATAAACTTGCCGGCATTCCCGGAAACCAGGTAGATGTCGGCCTCTCCACCGCGGTGGATTAAACGGCTGGATTCTATGTTGTCTAAAATGGACGGATTTTCGCTCATAGCCGCCCCGAAAGGACCATCGCCTTCAGCGAATCCTCGGCAACATGCGTCCAGTAAATCAGGGACTGGTTCTTCGGGGACTTTTGGAGCCCGGCCGACCAGGTGTCCCAAGCGGATTCCACGTCGCCTTCGTCCCAATAGATGTTTCCAAGATTGATATAGGCCGAAGCGAAATTCGGGTCGTGGGTGATGATGTGGATGTAGATGTTCTTGGCCGTCTTCAAGTTGTCCGGGATGTCGCTCTGGGCGAGAATCAACGCCTTCAGGTTATAGCTGAAATAGTTCAGGCTGTCCAGTTGTATGGACTGATCCAGCATGGGCATGACATCCACGGTGCCGTCACGCTTTAGCGCGGCCCGCGCCAGGTAGAAAAGGCATGTCGAATAATTGGCATTGATCTTTCCGCTGCTGTCGATATTGGACAGGATACGGAATTCCTTTGCCGCCAGACTCCAGGGGTCGAAAGTCGGGACACGCAGGCGTTCCGATGCCTCGGCGATCGCATAATACGAAAGTGCAAGGCCGTAGCGCGCGTCCCTATTGGCGGGGTCGGAATCCAGGGCCTTGTTGAAACTTGTAACAGCCCGGTCGTAGTCGCCGATGCGCAATGCGTCGTTACCGCGCCTTACGTCATTTTCTACGCAGGCGGCGAGTAACAGGGCAAATGCAAAGGTTGCCAAAGGGCGAATACATCCGAGCATAACGAAAAATATATATAAAAAGTTATGCTGGTCCGCAAGCCTTTATCGGGACAGACGGTGGTTCACATGGGCCTCGACCACGTTCACGACGTAGTCGCCCAGCTTTTCGCAGTCGTTGATTACGTCCATGTAGTGAACGCCCATCTGGTAGCTGTAACGCTGGGCGTTGATGTCGTCCACGTTCATTTCCTTGAGCATCTTACGGTAATCGTTTATCTCGTTTTCGTATTTCAAGGTCGTGAGCACGTTGACCTTCGGGTCGTCTTCGACAACCGACGACATGTGCACAAGGGCATTGTCGCAAAGCTTGATCATGTTGTCGATACGGTGGTACTGTTCTTCGGTAAAATCGTCCTTGCCCTGGAACTTGCGGCGGATGACGCACGCCATGTTGTAGCAAGCGTCACCGATGCTTTCAATTTCGGAGATTTCCTTCATCATCGACTGGAGCGTCGTCTTGCTTTCTGGACTTAGGCGGCCTTCATTCACCTTGTTCAGGTAATTCGCGATTTCCACTTCGAAACTGTCGCTGATGCCTTCATACTTTTCAATACGCGCAAAGAGCTTGTTGAACTCTTCCTCGTCCTTCAATCGCATAAGGTCGGGCACCATGCGGAACATCTTCAACGTCTTTTCGACAAACAGGTTGATTTCCTTGCGGGCCTCGAACAGCGAAAGTTCCGCCGTGCTCATGAGGCCGCCGCTGATGAACTTGATCTTGAAATCTTCGCCGTCTTCCTTTTCGCGGATAATCTTGCAGATGAGTTTTTCCATCGGCTTGATGAACCAGATGAGGAGAGCCACGTTGCAGAGGTTGAATGCCGTGTGGAATCCTGAAAGCGCATAGGTCACACGGATTCCCGCCTCGGCAATATCTTCCTGGGTTTGCGGGACAAAATTCGGGTCGAAACCCACCACGTGGCAGACCATGTTCACGAAGGGATTGAAGATAATCAGCACCCACACCACGCCGAAGATGTTGAACAGCATGTGTGCCAAAGCCGCGCGCCGTGCCTGGGTGCTCGCCGAGAGGGCTGCCAGGTTCGAAGTCACTGTCGTACCGATGTTTTCGCCCATCACGAGCGCGATGCCCTGGTAAATCGGGAGCACGCCGCTGCTGCAGAGGATAAGCGTAATTGCCATGATGGCCGCCGAAGACTGCACGCACATCGTGAGGATGCCGCCCAGCAGCAGGAACAGGAGCGTGCTGAAGATGCCCCAGCCGCCGGTAGTCGCAAAGAAGTTGATGATCGCCTGATTGTGCGCCAGGTCCATCGCCACCGCGTTTTCACGGAGCGTCGTAAGGCCGAGGAACATGAAGGCGAAACCGAACACGAATTCGCCGAGGCTCTTGGCGGAATTTTTCTTGGTGTAAGAAAGCGCGATACCGAGCCCGAAGAACGGCCACACGATACTGCTCATGTTGAACTGGAAGCCGAATATGGACATTATCCATGCCGTCGCCGTTGTACCGATATTGGCGCCCATGATAACGGGGATGGCTTGCTTGAGCGTGAGCAGGCCCGCATTGACGAAGCTGACCGTCATGACGGTGGTCGCCGTCGAGGATTGTACGGCCGCGGTGACGAAAGTTCCCGTGAGGAGCCCGCCTACGCGGTGCTTTGTCATGGTCCCGAGAACGGCGCGGAGGTGTCCGCCGGTAAGTTTCTGCAAGCCTTCGCTCATGGTTTTCATGCCGAACATGAGTAGCGCAAGGCATCCGATCATTTTAAGAATTGCAAGAATCATAGAACACTATTTTGTTTTGAAAAGGTGGTGAAGCCGATTCTGATTTCCGTGCCGAATCCGACAGTCGAATTCAGGTGGATTCTGGCATGATGGACTTCCGCAATGTGCTTTACGATGGCAAGCCCAAGGCCAGTTCCGCCCGTTTCCTTGGAACGGCTCTTGTCGACGCGATAGAACCGTTCAAAAACGCGGGATTGGCTTTCTTCCGGGATTCCGATTCCGGTATCCTTTACGACAATGGCTTTCGGCTCGACGAGTACGACAACTTTTCCACCCGGTTCCGTATAGCGGATGGCGTTGTCGACCAGATTGAAAATCATTTCGTAAATCAGCTTGGAGTTTCCCAAAATTTCGGCATCGGGAGCGCCGTCCAGCGAAAGCTGGATATTCTTCTTGTTCGCGCCCAGCATGAGGCCTTCGATACAGCTGTGCGACAGGTTCCAAAGGTTTATTTTCTCATTGAGGTCGAACGGTTGGCCTTCATGGTCGTTCAACTTGGAAAGCGTAATGATGTCGTTCGCGATGGACTGCAGACGCTTTGCTTCCTTGTGGATCTTGCCGGCAAACATCTTGACGTCTTCGGGTTGCGCCATGCCGTTCTCGATAAGTTCCGCATAGCCCGAGATGGAGGTGAGCGGCGTTTTCAGTTCGTGCGAGGCGTTGGCCGTGAATTCATCTTTCAGGTGCGAAATCTTTTTCTTCTCGTTCGAAAGCTGTTCGATCGTCAGCTGCAGTTCGAGGTCCTGCTTGCGGATGGTGTTGACAAGGGGTGCGATTTCCTTGTAGGTATTTTCGATGTTCATCCATTCGGATGTCCCAAGCAGGTCGACCAGCTTCTGGAGCGGCCTCACGAATGCACGGCTCAGGCCGAAAGCTATGATAATTGCCGCAAGAATGATTGCTGCAAGCAAGACGATAAGGTAGGGGATGGTCTTGGAATAGGCTTGCTTCAAGTTGGCTTGCCGCATTCCGATTCGCAGAACGTTTCCGTCGCGCAACTTCTTGGCGAAGTAGAAAGCCTTCGCCTGCAGCGTGGTGGAATACCGGAGGTCTTCGCCGATGCCCTTTGCGAACGCGTCGGTCACTTCTTCGCGGTTGTAGTGGTTTTCCATCTTGCTCGCTTCGGCGTCGCTGTCGTAGAGAATCGTGCCGGACGAATCGATCAAGGTGATGCGGAGTTCCTTGCTGGCAAATTGCGCCAGTTTCTGCGGCGTAGAGGCAAGAGAATCGTTTACGTAGGCTGTCTCGATCAGGCGGAGCTGTTCGCGCAGGTGGCCCTTGAACTGGTTCGTCATTTCGCCTTCAAAGACCCGCGTCGTGAAGATGACGGCGAACAAGGCGGCGAGAACGCCCATGTAAATCAGACTATATCGGATTCTGTCTTTCATTGAGCCTTGTAACCGACATTGCGAACCGTTTGGATGATCGCGCCCTGCTCACCCAGCTTCTGCCGCAAAGTCTTGATGTGCATGTCGACCGTGCGCGTATCCATTTTGAAGTCGATGCCCCAGATCTTTTCCAGAATCTGCTGCCTCGAATAGACAAGCCCGGGATGCGATATGAGCAGCTTTAAAAGTTCATATTCCTTGTAGGTCAGTTCGACGCTGTTTCCGCTGACCAAAACTTCGCGCGTTCCGGAATCGAGAACAATTTCCCCGAGCGTTATTTTTACGGACTCTTCGCTTTTCATGTTGCCCGAGCGGCGGAGCAGTGCGCGGACGCGCGAAACGAATTCCAGGATGCCGAACGGCTTGGCAATGTAGTCGTCCGCACCCAAGTCAAGGCCCTTGACCTTGTCCAGCTCGGAACTCTTGGCGGTAATCATGATGATGGGGACGTTCTTGGTGCTTTCCTGTGCGCGGAGGCGTTTCAGGATGCTGAGGCCATCTTCCCCAGGAAGCATGATGTCGAGGATGAACAAATCCGGCACTTGGACCTTGATCTCTTCGTCCAAGTTTTTTCCGCTGTCAAAAGATTTAGATTCAAAGCCACTGCTCTTGAGGGCGTAAACTTCCAGTTCGCGGATTTCAGCATCATCTTCAACAATGTAAATCATATTCCTAACCTGCGAATTCTTACAATGTCAAGATAAAAACTATGACGGGAGAATACAATCCCTAAAATGGCAGATTAGCAGAGGTTTTGTTTTCACTTTACACAGACTTTACAAACCATTACTCTGCATTTACAAAGCAATGTTTTTTTGCGACTAGTAAAAAAACAAGACGTCAATGATTGTGGGTTTCGTCTAGATAATGTAGTACCACTCCTCGCTCTGGGTGATTTCTTCTGTCTTGTGCTTGTTGTCGGTAGAGACGTAGTCCATTTCGAGGTTTTTCATGCTCACGCGCGTGTTTGCGGCGACGGAACTCGTGATAAAGGCGTTTCCGCCGATGACCGCATTTTCGCCGATGACGGTTTCGCCACCGAGAATGGAGGCGCCTGCATAAATCGTTACGTTGTCCCGAATAGTCGGGTGGCGTTTTTTCCCGGAGAGCCGCTGGCCGCCTCTTGTCGAAAGAGCGCCTAGCGTGACGCCCTGGTAAATTTTCACGTTCTTGCCGATGACGGCAGTTTCGCCAATCACGATTCCGGTGCCGTGATCGATAAAGAAGTACTTGCCGATAGATGCACCCGGGTGGATGTCGATTCCCGTTTTGGAATGCGCGTACTCGGTCATGAGGCGCGGCAGAACGGGAACGTGCAGCAAGTAAAGCTCATGGGCGATGCGGAAGATGGTGGTCGCCATGAGGCCGGGGTAGGCGAGGATGATTTCGTCGAGGCAGCAAGCGGCAGGGTCGCCGTCGTAGGCCGCATGCAAGTCGGTTTCCAGGAATTCGCGGACTTGCGGAATCTTTGCGAAAAACTCCTTGCAGATGCGGTAACTCTCGATCTTGCGCTCGTCGGATGTCATGGTGCCGCGGAGCTTGCAGTAATCGAGCGCGATGGCCACCTGTTTATGGAGGTGGTAGAAAGTATCTTCGATAATGACCGCGAAGCTGTTTTTCGGGTTGTAAATCTTGTTCGTGCGGTCCCTAAAGTGTCCAGGATAGACTACCCTGATCAAATTCTGCAAAATCGTCTGTATCTCGGCCTGGTCGGGTCGATTGTAGATATCGATGTTATCGATGTGCTTGTTGCCGTTGTAATCGTTGAAGATAGTCTGTACGGCTTTTTCGACTTCTGATTCCTGGATTAATTCGTGCATAGGGTTCGTTGTTGTATGTGTGTTACGGCGTTCACTTCGACAAGCTCAGTGAACTTGTTAATGTTCTGGTTGCTGAGCCTGTCGAAGTACTGCCGAAGGGCCGTTTTCTCTCGTCTAACTTACGCGAACGTCTTCAGCGCTCTTACGAGTGCGTCGATGTCGTCGGGCGAGTTGTACAGCGCGAGTGTGGGTCGCACGGTGCTCTCGTACCCGAAATGGCGCAAGACAGGTTGTGCGCAGTGATGCCCGGTGCGGACGGCAACGCCGTAAGCGTCGAGCCTCTTGCCAACTTCTTCGTCGGAGTATCCGTCGAGTTTGAAGGCCAGCGCAGATGCTTTGTTGAGTGCGGTTCCTACAAGGTGAAGTCCCTTGACTGTCTTCAGTTCCTTGAGGCCGTACTGCAACAATTCATGTTCCCACCTGAATACGCAGGGCATTCCGATTTCGGAGAGGTACTTGAGCGCTTCGCCAAGACCAACGGCGTCGGCGATGCTTCCGGTACCCGCTTCGAACTTATTCGGGATTCCGTTGTAGATGGTGCGTTCGAAGGTCACGTCGGCAATCATGTTGCCACCGCCGTGGTACGGGCGGGCGGCTTCGAGCAATTCCTTCTTGCCGTAAACGACGCCGATACCTGTCGGGGCGAACACCTTGTGTCCAGAGAACACGAAGAAGTCTGCGTCGAGGGCGGAAACGTTTACCGGAATGTGCGCGATAGATTGCGCACCGTCGATGAGGATTCTCACGCCGTGCCTGTGGGCGATGGCGATCAATTCCTCGATCGGGGTGACCGTACCGAGAACATTCGAAACGTGAGTCACGGAGACGAACTTGGTGCGCTTCGTGAACAAGGCTTCGTAATCGTGAAGCTTGAGCTGACCGGTGGAATCACACGGAATCACCTTGATAATTGCGCCTGTTTCTTCGGCAATGAGTTGCCAAGGAACAATGTTGGCGTGGTGTTCCAAGATGGAGACGATGATCTCGTCGCCCGGCTGGAGCGTGGGCTTCACGTAGGCATTCGCGACCAGGTTGATGGCTTCGGTGGTTCCGCGCACGAAAACGATTTCTTCGGCCGAGGGAGCGCCAATAAAGTCGCGGACAATGCCGCGGGCGTTCTCGTAGGCGTCTGTCGAAGCGGCGGCAAGCGTGTGTGCGCCGCGGTGGACGTTGGAGTTCTCGTTTTCGTAGTAGTACTTGATGCGGTCAATGACCTGCTGCGGCCTCTGCGTCGTAGCACCGTTATCGAGCCAAACCAGCGGATGTCCGTTGATCTGCTTCGAAAGAATCGGGAAGTCGGCGCGGATCTGCGACAGGGTCTTGGAGCCGATGCGGATGGAATCGTTCCTGGAATTTCCGGACGGGGCTGCAGAAGCGTTCTTGGCGGAATCGCCACCGAGAGACGTGGGCGCATCTACCTTGCGGCCAGCTTCGTAAGCCTGTGTCTTGGACACGACTTTCGGAGAGTAGCCGGTTGCAGGTGCCGGAGCCACCGCCACATCACCCTGCTGCGGCAAGAACTGCGCTTCAGGTGCTGCAGGGGCTTCAACGGTGTTGAGCCAGGTATCCGTAGAACTTCCGCCGTAGGCGAATGGTGCCTGAGTTTCAGGGCGTTCGGCAAAAGGGTGTTCCCAGTCGAAGGCTGGAGTCTGGTTGATGGCTGCGGCACCCTGGGCGGCACT